>DAINNP010000085.1:0-8728 GCA_036735785.1 Rhodoferax sp.
AGGAGCTGCTAGCGCATACATTACCTGCGCTAGCGGCTCTTTTTGTGTAAATTCAGACGAAATTCAACTCGAAACTCAGGGATGCTTGCGGGCAGGGAAGTCGCTTGTGAATCTCTTGCCTGGATACGCCACTATGATCGCCGCATGACGTTTGATGCACTCTTTCTGCTGGCCGGCTTGGCGGCTTTTCTGGTCGGGTCGTCCAAGGGCGGCTTGCCTGCGGTGGGCATGTTGGGGGTTCCTATCCTGTCCTTGGCTATGTCGCCAGTCCAAGCGGCAGTGCTGTTGCTGCCCATATTTGTGATTTCTGACGTGGCCGGTGTGTGGCTGTATCGCCGCGAATTCAGCCGGCCGAACTTGAAGATTTTGATCCCTGCCGGCATCGTAGGGGTGTGCGTGGGTTGGGCAACTGCGTCCATGGTGTCTGACCGCGCGATCATGTCGATGATTGGCTTGGTCGGCGTGGGGTTCTGCCTCAATCTCTGGTTGCGGGACCAGAACGCAAGCGTTGCGCAGCCACCGCACTGGGCCAAAGGCTGGTTCTGGGGGACTCTGGCGGGATTTACCAGCTTCATTTCCCATGCAGGGGCGCCGCCGTATCAGGTGTACATGCTGCCGCAAAAGCTTCCCAAGGCGGTATTTGCCGGCACGTCCACCATCGTGTTTGCGGTGATCAACGCCGCCAAAATCATTCCGTACCAAAACTTGCGGCCCTATTCGACCGCATTGTTGCATTACTCCGCTTGGCTGGTGCCGTTTGCGCTGGTGGGAGCGTTCGCAGGGGCCTACCTGACCCGGCGCTTGGCTGACCAGTGGTTCTACCGCATCGTGCAGGTGAGTTTGTTTGTGGTGTCGGTCAAACTCATTGCTGATGCGGTGTGGATGGGTGCATGACCTACGTCGTCATCCACTGAATATCAAAAGCCCGCTCAATAAACCACACCAAAGCTAGCACCAAGGTGAGTCCAGAGCCTTCGATAAACACGCCTTGCTTATAAAAGCGTGTCTTGCGCATGACGTAGGCGAGTGGCAAAAAGACCGCCACGATGGCCCCTTGACCCAGCTCCACGCCTACGTTAAACCCGACCAGGCTGAAGACCAAGGCAGCGCCCACCACGCCCCAAGGTCAGGGCATTGGTGCTCCAAGCCACGGCATCTTTCGGTGCTTTTGTTGCATCCCGCAGCGGTGCTTACTTCCCTAAACGGGCCTTCGAGCCCGTTTTTGTTGTGTGGCTTGCCGCCGTTCTGAGGGCTACACTTGGTCGACTGCTTGAACTCCCGGAGACCGCTATGTCGATGTCATCACCCGCTTACCCTTTGCTTCTTGAACGTACCTTGGCTGCGCCGCGCGCTGCGGTGTGGCGCTGCTGGACAGAGCCAGAGCTTCTGTGCCAATGGTTTTGCCCGAAACCTTGGGGCGTGAGCCATGCAGAAATCGAGCTGTTTCCGGGCGGCCGGTTTTTTACCCATATGGTCGGTCCCAACGGAGAGCAGGTACCGAATGCCGGTGTTTTTTTGAGGGTAGATGCAGGGCGTCAACTGGTTTTTACCGATGCCTTTGTGAGTGCATGGGTTCCTAGTGCCAAGCCATTCATGGTGGGTGACATCACCCTTGCTGACGACGCAGAGGGCACTACCCGTTACGCGGCCCGTGCCCTGCATTGGACAGAGTCAGACCAAAAACAGCACGAGGCGATGGGGTTTCATCAAGGTTGGGGTGCAGCTGCATTGCAGCTTGAAGCGCTTGCTGCCTCGCTGTGAGTCCCTTCACCTTTCCCGTCCGGGTGTATTGGGAAGACACCGATGCAGGTGGAGTCGTGTTTTATGCCAACTACCTGAAGTACTTTGAGCGGGCCCGCACCGAATGGCTGCGGGCAGCGGGCGTGGAACAACAGCGGCTCCGTGACGTCACCGGGGCGATGTTTGTGGTGGCTGAGGTGCAAACTCGCTACCTATTGCCCGCAAAACTGGACGACCTGTTAATCATCACCGTGAGTGTGCAGGAGCTGGGAGCCGCATCCCTGGTGGTTCACCAGCAGGTTTTACGGGGTGAAAAGGTACTGGCTGAAGGGCGGATCCGCATCGGCTGTGTGCGCGGTGACAGCCTGCGGCCTTGCAGAATCCCCTCAGAGGTGGTGCTGGCACTTTCTCCCGGGTGATGTGGGGGAGGCGTCTCGGCGCTCAAGAGTCAGCGTAGTGGTGTTCGCTTTGCCAATGCCGCGATGAGAGCCTCTTTTTCTTGCCAGATTGAGGCGACCCACGCTGCGAAAGCGGTGCGGAACTCTGGATCGGTCCCATAGTCGCCATGTTGCTGGGCAACCGGGACTTGGATAGTCCGCGCCCGCACCACGACACGGCGCAAGCGACCGCACAAAAAATCCATGAAGGTAGGTACACCGTCGGGGTAGTAGATCGTGATGTCCAGCACGCTCTGAAACTTGTCTCCCATGGCTTGCAGTGCCAGAGCCAAACCTCCGGCCTTGGGCTTCAGAAGGTGAGGGTAGGGAGATTGCTGCTTGGCATGTTTTTCGGTGGTGAAGCGTGTGCCCTCTAAGAAATTCATCACACTGGTCGGGATCAAAGTAAATTTTTCGCAAGCTTTGCGGGTCGTTTCTTGGTCTTTGCCACGCATTTCCGGGTGCTTTTTCAAATAGGCCTCGCTGTGCCGGCGCATGAACGGGAACTCGAGCGCCCACCATGCCAAGCCCATGACCGGTACCCAAATCAGCTGTTGCTTCAGAAAGAACTTGAGCAACGGGATGCGACGGTTCAACAGATGCTGCAAGACAAAGATATCAACCCAGCTCTGGTGGTTGCTGCTCACCATGTACCACTGATCGGGGCGCAGTCCCTCGAGGCCCTGTATATCCCACGTGGTGTTTTGTGTCAGCTTCATCCACCCACTGTTGCCGCTGATCCAGTTTTCCGCGATGGACAGGATGATGGGGTCTATCCGGAGGCGTACGGCCTTGAAAGGAAGGACCAGTTTGACGATCGCAAATACCAAGAGGATCGGCACCCAAAACAGGATATTGATGGTCAGCAGGAGCCCGGCAATCAAACCCACTGTGGCGGGCGGTAAGAAATTCAACATAGGGATCCATGTGTGGGTGGGTGAGGGAGGGGCCTGAGGGTCCCAAAGCCTTGTTACGCAGCTTTTGTGGATGCGTCATGCGCGGTATCTTCGTAAAACGATACGTTGTTGCGCCCTTTTTGCTTGGCGACATACATGGCTGTGTCCGCATTTTTTAGCAGCTCGGCGGGTGTGTCGTGCTCGCCGGAGAACAGACAGACACCAATGCTGGGCGTGGTGCGGTAAGTGGTTGCCGGTAGCTCATAGGGCTCATTGAGACTTGCCAGAATTTTGAACGCAACAATGGCTGCGTGTTTGCGCGCAGCGTCGGCATCCTGGCCGATGTCTTGAAGCAAAAGCACGAATTCATCGCCGCCGATTCGGGAGATCGTGTCGACCTGCCTGACATTTTTTTGCAAGCGGCGTGCCACCTCCTGGAGAAGTAGGTCGCCCACGTCATGTCCGAGGGAGTCGTTCAGGCGCTTGAAATGATCCAGGTCCATGAACATCAAGGCCCCGTGCTCTTTGCTGCGCTGACAGTGGGCCAGGGCGCTGTGGAGCCTATCGGTCAGCAGTCTGCGATTCGGTAGGCCGGTCAGGGGGTCATGGAAAGCCATATGGCGAATCGCTTCTTCGGCTTCTTTGCGCTCGGTGATATCCCGTGCGATAGCGATACAGCGGATTTCTTCGTCGGTCATGGTGGGCTTGCGGACCACTGACAGCTCAAACCATTGCCGGTTACCCTGGCGGTCGAGGTAGTACTGGACACCGTGGGAGCGTCCTTTCTGAACGGCTTGGGTCAGCGCGGCCATACAAGCATCGGCAGCTTCCTGGGGCAACACCTCCCTGACGCTGCGGCCGATCAACAGATCGGCATCCAACATCAGTGCATTCCGGTTTCCGCTGTGTACCGCACGGTAATGACCTTGTTCACCGATCTCGAACAGTAGGTCCGGCAGTGCATCGAGGGTCGCTTGCAGCTCAACCTGGGCGGCACGCAGCGAGTCTTCAGTTTGCTTGCGCGCGGTGATGTCCATGAGCGTACCGACCATACGCAGTGGTGTGCCGTCTTGGCTGGTTTGCACTACTTTGCCGCGGCTGCTAAGCCAGATCCATCTTCCGTCGGCATGCTGAGCCCGGTACTCCGCCCGGAAGGAAGTGCTATGCCCCTTGAGATGCCGTAACACCGCCACCCCGAGGGGGGCCAAGTCATCCGGGTGAATGAATTCGCTCAATGAGCGGGGGGATTGGGCATCGCCCGGCATGTAGCCCAGCATGGCGAATGCACGCAGATCCATCATGTACCCGGGTTCTTGCCGCAGGTCATGGTCCCAGCGCCCGAGGTCTGCACCCATGATGGCCAGTTCGAGTTGCTCGGTGGTGTCGCGCAACAATGCCTCAGCGTCTTTACGGTCCTGAATATTGCGCGAGATGCCCAGTACGCCGATGGCCTTGCCCTGTGCATCGCGCATCGGCGTTTTGTGGACTTCGAAGGTGGCTCCGCTCGGGTTGATTTTGGTGGCGCTGCCTTCTTCAAAGGTCACAGTCTTGTCGGCATTCATAGCCCACTGATCAGACAGCGCGAATGTTTCGGCGGCTGAATCTTCGACCCAGTTGGCATCGCGGGTGCCGATGATGTCCTCAGGTTGTACGCCGAGTGCATGGGCGAATGCGTCGTTGCAAAGTAGGTAAACGCCTTGGGGGTCTTTGACCCAGATCTGATCGGGGATCGTCTGCAACACATTGCGGAGCATGACTTCGTTCTTGCGAAGCGCTACTCTCGCGTTGCGCTCTCGGGTGATGTCTTCGATAGTGCCCTCAAAGGCTACGACCTGTCCATGCTTGTCATGGAGCGCGTGCGCGTGCTCCCGCACCCACATCCGTTGGCCCCCTTGGAGTCGGAACATTTCCGACACAAAGTCTTTGACTTTGCCGTGCCTGCGCATCTCGTCCAGAAAATCCTTGCGGCGTTGGGGCTGAACGTAAGGGTTGAGACCGCGAGCTTGAAGGATCTGGCCTAGCTCCTCCTCGTTTTCGCAACGGTGCAGCTGCAAAAAAGCGCTGTTGGCCTGAAGAATACGGCCGTCCAACGCTGCCCGGTAAGCGCCTATGGGAAGGTGCTCAAAAAGGGTGGAGTTGTTGCCTTTGGAAGTCACAACGGCAGCCGCGCAGAGTTATTTCAAACTACCCGAGAGAAACTGGGCCAAGCGTTCGCTCTGCGGCGATGTCAGAACCTGCGCTGGATGCCCTTGTTCTTCAATCAAGCCCTTGTGCAAAAAGATCAGGTGGTTGGAAACTTCACGCGCAAAGCCCATTTCATGGGTTACCACCACCATGGTCCGGCCCTCTTCGGCCAAGCTCTTCATAACCCGGAGTACTTCAGACACCAGCTCGGGGTCCAGCGCACTGGTCGGTTCGTCGAATAGCATCACTTCGGGTTCTACGGCCAGGGCACGGGCAATGGCTACCCGCTGTTGCTGGCCCCCGCTCATGTGGGCCGGGTAGCGATCTTCCACCCCGGTCAAGCCCACTTTGGCGAGGTATTTTTGCGCGGTTGCGATCGCCTCATCCTTGGGGACGCCCAGTACATGGACTGGCACCTCAATAATGTTTTCCAACACCGTCATGTGGGCCCAGAGATTGAAGTGCTGGAAGACCATGGCCAGCCTAGTACGCAAGCGTTGCAGTTGCTTGGCATCCTTGGCCATCAGTTCACCGGTCGGGCCGGCAATCAGCGCAAGCTCTTCACCTGCAACGTTGATGCGCCCTTGGTTGGGCTTTTCCAGCATGTTGATGCAGCGCAGGAAAGTGCTTTTGCCGGAGCCGGAACTTCCGATGATGCTGATCACATCGCCGGCATGTGCGGACAGCGAAACGCCTTTAAGCACTTCGTTGCCGCCGAAGCGCTTGTGGATGTTCTCAACCTGGAGTTTCAGGGGCTTGTTATCGGTCATGTTCTAAGCAGTCGTATCAGGTTCTGTAGGGGGCGATCGGGCAATCAAGCGCCCAGGAGTTCGCCCGTCCGGAATGCAGTGGCACCGGCAATCTTGCCAATTTCGGCACCCGCGTGGGCGTAGCGATCGCGCACCCGGGCATAAAACACGCCGGCCACGCCAGCGTAAATTGGATAGCGGGTGTTGTCGATCGGGTTAATGACTTCGGCGACAAGGTCGCCTTTCTGCAAGGTCTGGCCCACATCGGCGATATACGCCACCACGCCGGGGCAGGGGGTATGGAGTGTTTCAGAACCTGCCAAAGGAGTCGCCTGCGCCAAAGGAGCAGGTACCTCGACAGGTGTCGCCGAATGCACCACGCCGGCAATGCACAGAAAGTCAAAAACAGCCCGGGCATCCGCCTTGGCCAAAGCGTGGGACACGTCAGACTCGCCGCGCAGCTCAACCGTCGTGCTGTTACAGCCCTGTGGCAAGGGCACTTCGATGCCATCCTGCTTCAGCTGGTCGGCAAGCTGCCACCATGCGCCGGACAGGCATTCATCAAACGGACCACTGCCCGAGTTGCGCGCCAGCAAAATGGCCCGCGATTGCAGCAAGTGCGCGAGTGGCTCCAGCTGGGGCCAGCAAGGCTCCTCGGTATAGAAGTGCATCACGCCCTCGCAGTCGCAATGCAGGTCGATCACATGATCCGCATCATGCGATAGCAGCAGCAGCGTGCGGCGCAGGCTTTGCAACTCGGTGTCTGGCGTCCACTGGTCCAGAAACTGGCCTATGGCCTTGCGCACCGCCTTCACGTTTGCGGTCGGGTCTGGACCCATCAATGGTTTGATGGTGTCGTACACGGCTTTAGCCAAGTCCGGGTAATGGCGGTTGAAATTCTCCGAGCTGTCGAGCTCAAAGCGGCCCATGGGTTTGTGGTCGATGCGCTGGGCCAGTCCGATCGGGTTGGCCACTGGCACCAAAACCACTTCGCCGCGCAGCCGGCCGGCTGCCTTGGCCTGGTCCAACAGGGCACGCAAATGGAATGCGGCCAACATGCCGGGCAGCTCTTCAGCGTGCAGGCTCGCCTGCACATACACCTTGGGCCCCTGACCCGGTGTACCGTAGTGAAAGCTGCTCAGGTTGCGTAGGCTGCCCAAACTGTTGGACAGCAGGGGATGGTCTTTGCGTTGCATGATGGTCAGTGTTTGCGGGGAGCCAGGTATGCCAAAAAGTGCTTTTCCGCCAAGCGGAATAAACCAATCAGGCAGAACGACGCTACCAGATAGACGGCTGCGGCCGCAAGGTAAGCCTCAAAGGGCAGGTAGTAGTCAGAGTAAATCCGGCTCGCCGCGGCAGTGACATCGAGCATGCTCGGCACAGCACTTGCAAGGCTGGTGCTTTGCAGCATCATCACCACCTCGTTGCTGTAAGCGGGGAGGGTGCGGCGCAAGGCACTGGGCAACACAATGCGACGCATGGCTTGAAAGCGGCTCATGCCGTAAGCCTGCGCTGCTTCAATCTCGCCCGCTGTCGTCTCACGGATAGCGCCTGCCAACATTTCGGCCGTGTAACCGGCCGTGTTTAAACTGAAAGCCAGCAGGGCACAGAAGAAGGGTTCTTTGAAATGTGTCCAAGGCCAGACGTCATCCCAGCGTGCTTGGATCCATTCCAGCTGGCCCAAGCCGTAATAAATCAAGTACACCTGAATCAGCAGCGGCGTGCCGCGAATCACGTAGGTGTAGGCGCCGACGATCCAGCGCAAGACAGCCCAACGGCTGGTCAGTGCCAGTGCGAATATCAACGCCAAAACCGCCCCGATGGCCAAGGATGACAAAAGCAGCCCCAACGTGGTGCTGATGCCGGTGAGGTAGAGCTGCAGGTTCTGCGGCTCAAAAATCACATGCCATTTCATAGTTCACCCCGCTTGGTACCGAGGCTGTAACGGGCATTGATTTTGCGCAGCACGAACAAGGAAATGCTGGTGTAAATCAAAAACAAGGCTGCCGTGAACAGGAAAAATTCGAAAGGCGAGCGCGTCGCAGCGCTGGCTTGTTTGGAGAGGTAGGTCATCTCCTTGAGGCCGATCAGACTGACCAGCGCAGTGGCCTTGATCAACACCAGCCAGTTGTTGGTGAAGCCCGGCAGGGCATAGCGCACCATTTGCGGTGCCGTGATGCGCACAAAAGCGCGGACGCGTCCCATGCCGAAGGCCCATGCAGCCTCCATTTGGCCTTTGGGAATGGACAGGATGGCCCCCCGGAAGGTTTCTGTCATGTAGGCGCCGTAGATGAAGCCGATCGTGAGTACGCCGGCCAGAAAGGGATTGATGTCGACGGTTTTTTTGCTACCGGCGAGTTCCAGCAAGTGGTTCAGACCTATCGTGCCACCGTAAAACACCAGCAGCATCACGACCAGATCGGGTACTCCCCGGATGACGGTGGTGTAGGTCGTGGAGATGGCGACGAGCACGGGGCGACCGGAGAGCTTGGCCGCCGCGCCCAGCAGACCGAGAACAATGGACACCAGCAGGGCACACAGCGAAACTCCAACCGTGAGTACCGAGCCCTGCAATATGGCGACGTAATAAGAATTCATGAAAGCCTGTGGGCGCATGGAACGCAAAGGGGCGCACTACTGCGCCCCGATGCGTGGGTTTTACAAGATTTATTCGCCGTAAACGTCGATGTTGTACTTGGCAAAGTACTTGTCGTTCAGGGTC
>DAINNP010000086.1:0-8719 GCA_036735785.1 Rhodoferax sp.
TTTTGCTGGTTACCGCCGGACAGCAGCTTGGACATCTGATAGATGGACGGCGTCTTGATGCGCAGCTTGTCCACCATGCCCCGTGACACATCGGCAATCGCCGTCTTGTTGAGAAACATGCCCCCGCGTAGCCAACGCGCCAAGCTGGGCAGGGTGATATTGGCCGCCACATCCATGCCAGTAGCCAAGCCAAAGTGCTTGCGGTCTTCTGAGAGGTAGCCAATGCCTGCGGCAACAGCGTCTTGGGGTGAGCGCAAGCGCACCGCCTTGCCCGCCACCCGGACCTCGCCCGCGTCGATGGGGTCTGCCCCAAACACGGCGCGCGCCACCTCGGTGCGCCCTGCCCCCATCAGGCCGGCAAAGCCCACGATTTCTCCCCGCCGGACCCGAAAGCTCACATCCCGGATGGCGCGGCCCCGCTTCAAACCCTGCACCTCGAGCAGCACTTCGTTGCCCGAGGTATCCGGAATGGCCTTGTCAGACGCCTCCAGATGGCGCCCCACCATCATGGCAATCACCTGGCTCATGGGGGTCTGCGCGGGCACGGTGTCGATGTAGCTGCCATCGCGCATCACGGTGATACGGTCTGCAATGCGCTGGATTTCGTCCATCTTGTGGGAGATATAGACCACCCCCACACCCTCTTGCTTGAGCTGGCGGATGATGCGAAACAGCTCCTCGATCTCTGCGTTGTTCAGGGCCGCGGTGGGCTCGTCCATGATCAACACACGCGACTTGAAAGACAGTGCTTTGGCGATTTCGACCATCTGCTGCTTGGCAACCGTGAGGTCGGCAATGCGGGTCGTAGGCTCCATGCGCAAATTCAGCCGCTCAAACAGGGCACGGGCGTCCTCATTGAGGCGCGCTTCGTCCAGCAACCAGCCACCCGCCTTGCGGGGCTCGCGTCCCAAAAAGATGTTTTGTGCCGCGCTCAGGTGCGGCATCAGGTGCAGCTCCTGGTGGATGATGCCGATCGCCAGCGCTTGGGCGTGTGCAGGGCTGTGGATGTCGACGGCCATCCCATCGAGCAGTACCTCGCCACCGTCCATGCGGTAGACGCCGGCCAGAATCTTCATCAAGGTCGACTTGCCTGCGCCGTTCTCGCCCATGAGGGCATGGACTTCGCCGGCCAGCAGGTCGAAACGCACATGGTCCAGCGCCTTCACACCGGGAAAGGATTTACTGAGGTTGCGAACCTCAATCAAAGGCGGGCTCGACATAGAAGGGGCTGCCATGGCGATATCCGCGTCAGATCGTGACGCCGCCGTCGACCAACAGGGTCTGGCCGGTCATGAAGCGTGACTCATCGCTCGCAAGGTAGACCACCATAGGTGCAATGTCTTCGACCAAAGCCAAACGCCCCATGGGTTGGCGAGCAATAAAGTCTTTCTCGGCCTGCACCGGGTCAGCCGCAGACGCAATGCGCCCGCGCAGCGAGGGTGTATCTACCGTACCGGGGCACAGGGCGTTGGCGCGCAAGCCGGCTTTTACATAGTCGGCCGCTAGTGACTTGGTCAACCCGATCACTGCCGCCTTGGACGCGCCATAGGCACAGCGGTTCCCAAAGCCCTTGATGCTCGAGGCCATAGACGCCATGTTGATGATGGACACACTGCCCTGCTCGGCAGCCGCTTTGGCCAGCATTCCGGGCAGGAACGCCCGGGTCATACGGAACATGCTCTTGACGTTCAGGTCAAAGCTCAGGTCCCAGTCGGCTTCAGCGCAATCCAGCACCGACCCGTTGGCCACCATGCCAGCGCAGTTGAATAAGGCATCCAGGGCGGGCAGCTCAGCTGCAAGTGCGTTGACCGCGTCGGTACTACGCACATCCAGCAAAGCGGTACGAATAGACGGATGCTCCTGGCGTAAGGAGTTTAAAAACCCAGCGTGAATGTCGGTGGCTATCACCTCCGCCCCCTCACGGGCACAAGCCAGCGCACTGGCTCGGCCAATGCCCTGCGCTGCTGCGGTGATCAAGACTGTCTTCCCTGCCAACCTGCCTGAATTCATGAAGCGGACTCCGTTGCTTAAATTCAAATATGAATAAATAATTCACCGATGAAGCAAATGGTAAAGAACTCCATCGCAGAACGCGCTCAGTACTTTCCCTAGCCACTGGTTTCCAGACGGCACCTGCCCGCTCTGCTATAAAAACCGATGCCGTACACCGGCTCCGCACACAAGGCCCACGAGACACCCCATGACCGACACTGACACCAAACCCCGTGGACGCCGCCCCAAGGCAGAAGACCTCGACGAATCAACGCTGCCGCCCGAAGACCGCTACCGCGCCCCCGCACTGGACAAGGGCTTGGACATTCTGGAATTACTGGCCAGCCAACCCCACGGGCTGACCCGCGCCGAAATCGTGAAAGAAATGGACCGCAGCGCCAGCGAGATCTACCGGATGCTGGAGCGCCTGGTAGCCCGCCAATATGTGATGCGCAACCCATCGGGGGACCGCTACGCCCTCAGCCTCAAACTGTTTGCCTTGGCTCACATGCACCCACCTCTGAGTCGTCTGATCAACCAGGCACTGCCTGTGATGGACGAGTTCACCCGCAAGGCCGAGCAAAGCTGCCACATGGGGGTGTATGACCGGGGCAATGTGCTGATCAGTGCACAAATCAGCAGCCCGAGCGGCTGGAGCTTTTCGGTACCGCGGGGTGCCCGTGTGGGCTTACTGGACACGGCGTCCGGCCACCTGCTATTGGCCTACGCCGACCAGGGCAGTTACCAGCGCATGCTGGCAGAACACACGCCGCTGGACGGCGAAGTACCGATTTCCGAGGCCCAACTCGCAGACACTTTGGCCCACATTCGCGAGCAGGGCTATCTGGAGCGCAACAGCGCCCAATCCTTTGGGGTGGTGGATATTTCTTTCCCCATCCTCGGGCCGGACAAAACCGCCCTGGCCACCCTCACCTGCCCCTATATCCGCCGTATTGACCGGCATATCGGACCGGACATAGACCAAGTACGCCAGTTCCTGAGAGATGCCGCGAAAACCCTGTCTTTTAGCCAAAGCAATTCGCACGGAAAAGGGTAAAGTGAAGGCGACCACCATTTGCTTCGAGAGGCCCCGCCATGAGCGCTCCTATGAACACAAAAACACCCTCCCACAGCAGCCAGGCGGCTGAGAGCAAATTCCAGCTCCTGCTGTTCCGACTCGGGGACTCGACCGGCAGCGACCGCAGCGAGCTATTCGGCATCAATGTGTTCAAGGTGCGCGAAATCGTGGTGGCGCCTGAAATCACCAGCATCGTGAATGCACCCCAACACGCCCTCGGGCTGGCCAATGTGCGCGGGCAATTGATTCCGGTGATCAACCTGCCTGCACTCGCGGGCTGTGTGCCGAAAACCGACTCCAAAATCGTGCTGGTGACCGAGTTTGCCCGTACAACTCAGGCGTTTTTGGTGGACGAAGTGGTCGAAATCATCCAGCTCGACTGGAAGCACCTGATCGCCTCTGACAACAACAGCTCCGGCTTGCTCTCAGGCGTTGCCCGCATCGATGGCGATGCCACAGACTCCCGCTTGGCACAGGTGCTCGATGTGGAGCAAATCATCCGTAACGTGTTCCCCAACAGCCAAACAGAGTCCTCGAGCAACATCCAGAAAATTAAGCTGCCCGAAGGCTCTACCATCCTGTTTGCCGATGACTCCGCCATCGCCCGCATGCTGGTGGAGGAAAGCCTCAAGTCCATGGGTGTGTCTTATGTGGCCGTCAAAAACGGCAAAGAAGCGTGGGACCGTCTGGCCCAGATTCACAGCGATGCGGTCGCCCACGGCAAGCGGGCCAGCGACAAAGTCGCGTTGGTGCTGACCGATCTGGAAATGCCGGAAATGGATGGCTTTACCCTGACCCGCAGCATCAAAAACGACAACCGCTTCGCGGGCATTCCGGTGATTGTGTATTCATCCCTGACCGGCAGTGCCAGCGAAGGCCATGCCACCGGCGTGGGCGCTGACGCCTATGTCGCCAAGTTTGAGCCCCACGAGCTGGCCGACGCCATCAGCACCACCTTGAACCGGGGCTGATTTCAAGGCCGCAACCGCTGCAGGGGCTAGCGCAAGTGCTTGTAAAGCCGGGCCTTGAACAGCTCGGCGATCGAGGTCTGCCGTGAGCCGGGCACCAACTCAAACGGCTCACCGGCACGCAGCTGCCCGGGCTCATCAACCGCCAGATAAAAGCCACAGTGGCCACTCAGCGCCATGGCTTTGACAGCGCCTGCAAAACCCATGGCCGCATTGAACTTGAAACAGGGTTCCCGCGGCTGCACCACCCGCAGCGCGCAATTGGCAAAGCGCAACACATCGCCCACCCACACCTCGTTTTCCAAGAGGCCTGCCAGCGTCAGGTTCTCGCCCATGGAGCCAAAGGGCAAGCTGTCATCGAAACCGCTGGCGCCAGCCGCCCGGCGCGCTTCTTGCCAAAAACTGTAGTGCTCCGAGGGGTAGGCATACACCGCCTTGTCCAGCCCGCCGTGCACTGAGGGGTCCGCCTGCTCGTCTCCCAACAAGCCTAGCGGCGTCACCGGGGTGGGCCCGTCAACCGGGGTTTTGTGGATCGCCGTCAGGATGCTGCGGCCCTGGATCTGCACCTTGCGGGCGAGCCCCACCTGAACACTGAGCAGCTGTCGCGTCATAACCGGGCCTTTTAGAGCTGCTGATAAACCGTGTGGCCGCTTCGGCTGGAGTACTTGGTTTTGGCGTCCATTTGCTCCACCTGCACCGCCGCATGCCGGCCGGCATACACCTGCTGGCGGAGCCAGTCGAACTCGGTGTGCAGCGCGGCATCGTCGCTCAGGCGGGTGGCCCACACACGCTGGTCTCCGTTCCAGCGATAGCCGCGGGCCTTGAGCAGGTCTTTCGCCTCAAAAGGGGCGTTGGTCGCGCTCAATCGATAGCTGGGGTTACCGGCGGCATAGAGCAGGTGTGCAAGACCCGTCTGGGTGATGTCTGCAACTGCCTTTGGCAAAGGGGCAGCCAGCACTGCCAACAGCGCATGGCAATCCATCTCGGCCCGGTGGGCGTCGTAAAACAGGCCCAGCTCCGCCGCAAGGCTCTCCAGCTTGGCAGAACCGCGCCCTTGGGCTTTCCAATCGATGTCGGCAAAGGAGCATGCCCACGCCAGTCCGGCAAACGCCGGTAGCCGCGCCTCGACAAACGGGCGGTCAAATCCAGCGTTATGGGCAATCACCACATCCACGCCCTGCATCAGCTCGGCAATGCGGGCCTCGTCCAGTGCCTGGCCTTGCACCTGGGCATCCTCAATACCGGTGATGGCAACTATCTCAGGGGGAATCGGCTTGCCCGGGTCTTCCAAGCCGTCATACACCTGCACCGGCCCGACCGGCAGCCCGGTTTCGGTATCGACCGAAACCCGCAGCAGCGCGAGTTCGATGATTTTTTCTTTGGTCTGGTCCAGCCCGGTGGTTTCTGTATCCAGCACCAGGATGGTTTTCACGCCGCTGTGCGCCTCGCCGGGCCACTGCAGACAAGGCTTGAGACGGCGCTGCACCTTGTAATCGGCATGGGCCTCGAGGGCGCGGGCCATGGCCTCGGCGTCCATCAAGGGGGCCTGGGTGGCGGGCACTGCTTTGGGCGTTTTGGCGGCTGAAGCCTTGGGGCTGCGACTGGCGCGTTTGGGTGGATCGAGGTCCAACGTGGGCAGATCAGCCAAAAAAGCGAAGCCGAGTTGGGGGTTAAAAGCTTGGGTCACGGTGCGCCTGAGAAAAACGGGAATCCCGTTGCCGGGAGAGGCCGACATTATTGCCCCTATCATCCCCCGCACCCTCTTGAAGACCCTCTGAATCTCGCTATGCAAATCACTATTCTTGTCGGCACCGTCAATGGCAACGCCCAAAGCGTGGCCGAGGCGCTCCAGTTTTGTGCCGACGATATCGGCGCGACCATCGATGTCCTGCCGATGGACGGCCTCGACATCACCGTATTCGACACGCCTGGCACCTTCATCATCTGCACCTCCACCACGGGCGCCGGTGACGTGCCGGGCAATGCAGTGGGCTTGCTCAACAGCCTGGATGCACAAGCCAAATACCTCGGGCACGTGCGCTACGGCTTAGTTGCGCTGGGCGACAGCAGCTATGGCGACAGCTTTTTGGGTGGCGGCAAACAATTCGACGCCAAGCTGCAAGACCTGGGTGCCCGCAAAATGGGCGACATCTGTGTGCTCGACGCCATGGAAACCATGACGCCTGAAGACGATGCCGTGGCCTGGCTCCAGAGCTGGGCGGTCGAGTGGGCGACACTTAAGTAACAAATATGCCGCTAGCGCTGGCAGAATAAGCGCCTCTAGCTTCTTTTTTGATAGCAAACCATGCCACTCCAAGCCGTACCCCCTGCACAGCGCCTGCGCCCTCTCAAGGGCACCCGCATCCTGAGCCTTGCGCTCAATCTGCCCGGCCCTGCGGCGCTGATGCGCTGTCGCGACATGGGGGCGACCTGCATCAAGCTGGAGCCGCCCGCACCGGCGGGCTCGCGGGCAGGCGCGTCCGGCGATCCGATGGGGCTTTACAACCGCAAGGCTTATGACGTCATGCACCAGGGCATGCGGGTGGTTGCCGCGGACTTGAAGACCGAAGCCGGTCAGCGCGCCCTGCACAAAGAGCTGGCCAAGGCGGATGTGCTGCTCACCTCCTTCCGCCCCAGTGCCCTCAAAAAACTGGGGCTGGAGTGGAAAACCCTGCGCAAGCAATACCCCGGGCTGTCGATGGTCGCTATCGTCGGGGCGCCGGGCGCCCGCGCAGAGGAGCCCGGGCACGACCTCACCTACCTGGCAGAAAACGACCTCGTCACCGGCCTGGAAATGCCCCCCACCCTGTATGCAGACATGGGCGGCTCGCTAATGACCAGCGAGGCGGTGCTGCAAACCCGCATCCTCAGCCAAGCCAAAGGGAAAGGGGTTTTCCTTGAAATCGCGCTCTCTGATGCTGCGGGATACCTCGCGCTGCCGCGCAGCTGGGGCCTGACCCAAACAGGTGCCGCCGTGGGTGGTGGCCATGCCGGATACCGGGTCTACCCCTGCAAAGACGGCAGAGTCGCCATGGCGGCTTTGGAGCCCCATTTTTCAGGCCGCTTGGGCGCGGCGGCCGGTCTGCGACAATCGCACCCCTTGGCGATGATGACCCCAGAGGCCCACGCCACTGTGGCCGCCTTTGTGGCCGGCCAAACCCGCGAGCAGCTAGACCTGCTTGCACACACCCAAGATATACCGCTGTTCACGCTGGCTTGAGCCTCTCGGGCCGGCGCAGCCCACTTTGCCAGACCTGATGACTGTTGCCCGCCTACCCGCCCTTGCCTCGTTCCGGCTGATTGATATTTTGAAAGTGATTGCAGCCCAATGCATCGTGCTGCACCACTTTTCGGCCTATGGCCCGCTGTCAGAAGCAGCCTCGAGTGCCTTGCCCGAGGTATTTGAGTGGCTGTACGACAACGCCCGCATCGCGGTGCAAGTGTTTCTGGTGATTGCCGGCTATCTGGCCGCCCGCAGCTTCGCCCTCACCAAGCGGCCGGCCAGTAGCGTGTTCAGCGCGATCTGGCAGCGCTACCAGCGTCTCGCCCTTCCCTTTGTCGCGGCCTTGCTGCTCACGGTGGTCTGCGCGGCCATCGCCCGGCCTTACCTGTCGGCCGAGGTGGTGCCGGCTGCGCCTACCCTGCCCCAGCTGCTCGCCCATGCCAGCCTGTTGCACAGCGTGTTGGATGTCGAGTCTCTGTCTGCCGGTGTCTGGTATGTGGCCATCGACTTTCAGCTCTACGCCACCTTGGCCCTGGTGCTGTGGCTGGGCGGTGGCAAGCGCTGGCTGAGCCTCGCGCTGGTGGCGTTGCTGTGTGCCGCATCCATCACTTGGTTCAATGCCGATGCGGATTGGGATATCTGGTCGGTCTATTTCTTTGGGGCCTACGGCTTGGGCGCCTTGGCCTGGTGGGCAGGTTTGCGCGCACGGCACGGCTGGTATGCCGTGGCGCTGTACGCCACGGCCCTCAGCGTCGGGTTGGCGTCACTGGCCATCAATTTTCGCGAGCGTATTGCCCTCGCCATCAGTGTGTCGGCCTTGCTGGCCAGCTTCGGCACTTGGCAACTGCGCCTGCCGCGCTGGCTCGACGCGGCAGTGAGCCTGCTCAGCCGCACGTCGTATGCGCTCTTTTTGGTCCACTACGGCGTGCTCTTGCTGGCCAATGCCGCTTGGGCCGAAATAGGCTCCGACGATGGCGATGCCGCCCTCCTGTTCATGGCCGCCAGCTGGTTGGTGGCGCTAGGTACCAGCCATTTGTTTCATACCCAGGTGGAACAACGCATCGCCCTCTGGCGCAGTGCGCCTGGCAGCGGCGTAGCGCCTCAGAGCGCCAAGTAAAATCTATCCCTTCAACATCTAGAAAGACTCGCTATGGGCGCGCAATGGAAAGCAAAGGGCAAGGCCCTGGTGGCCGATGCCAAAGGCCGGCTGTTTACCAAGCTGGTAAAAGAAATTACGGTAGCCGCCCGCGGCGGCCCCGACCCGGCTGCCAACGCCAAACTGCGCCTGGTGGTCGAGCAGGCCCGCAAGGTCTCCATGCCCAAAGAAACGCTGGAGCGCGCCATCAAGAAAGGTGCCGGCCTGACGGGCGAAGTTATCAATTACGAGCACGTCATCTACGAAGGCTTTGCGCCTCACCAGGTAGCGGTGATGGTGGAGTGCCTGACCGACAACGTGAA
>DAINNP010000087.1:0-8646 GCA_036735785.1 Rhodoferax sp.
GGCGGATCTGGCGTTTTTTGCCTTCGGTCAGCACAAAGCGCAGCTGCTCCGGGTTCTGCCATTCCACCTTGGCGGGCTTGAGGCGCTGGTCGTCCAGGCTCAGGCCGTGGCGCAGCAGTTGCAGCTTCTCGGGCGGGAACACGCTTTGCACGTCGCTGGTGATCGGGTCGTCATCGTCCAGGCGGATCAGCTGCTGGGGCTGGCCACGGCCCGGCAAGTCGGCTCTACCGGAGGGGAGGCCAGGATAGGTGGCAGCGGGCGAATTCGCGGCGCTGGGGTTGGCAACCCCGGTGTAGGCCACGCGCACCAGGTATTCCTTCTCCATGACCGAGTCTTCACCGATCAGCTGGCGGGCCACGCGGCCATCCTGGGTGAGCACCAGCAAACCAGTGGAGTCAATGTCCAGCCGGCCGGCGGGCACCAGGCTTTTGAGCTGGCTGCCGTGGAAGAAGAAGCGCGCGTTGTCATCGCGCCAGCGGTTTTGGGGCTGGATCAGCTTGATGGCGGGCTCGTGCCCGTCCTCGGCCTGCCCGCTCACAATGCCCAGTGGCTTGTTGAGAAGGATGGTGACCTGGTTGGCCTGTTGGCCTTGGGCCTGCTTGTCGATCTCGATGCGCACATCGGGCAGCACCTGCATGCCCATCTCGGCCACCTTGCCGTTGACCTTGACCCAGCCCTTGCCGATCCACTCGTCCGCTTCCCGGCGGGACGCCATGCCGAGGTCGGCCATGCGCTTGTTCAGCCGCACGGTGCCGCCAGCGCCATGGGCGGCGGTGTTGCTCTGGCCCTGGGGAATGGCGCGGTTGCCTGAAGGGCGGTTGGCCGCAGGAGGTGGGGCACGTCGTGCGCCCGTGGTGGTGGGGGCGGCTTCATGGGCGGCCGGTGGAGGCGCGCGGCGCAAAACAGGGCGGGGCGAGGTGGGTTCGGTCATGGTGCGGATGCTATGTTTTTAGGAGCTGCTTGCGCACATTCCATGAGCGCTAGAGGCAGATTTTGCTACTAATCGGCAGCGGGAGCGCTTCGTCTCTGTATTCATGGCCCAGGGTGGCTGGCTGCGGGCTTAGTTGTAAAAGGCCTCGACCTTTCCCTTGAGCTTGATCAGCAGGGGCTTGCCCTTGCGGTCTACGGTTTTGCCGGCGGGCACTTTGATCCAGCCTTCGCTGACACAGTATTCCTCAACGTCATGGCGCTCTTTGTCATTGAAGCGGATGCCGATGTCGTGCTGAAACACGGCTGCCACATGGTGCGGGCTGCGCGGGTCGGCAGAAAGGTGGTCGGGCAGGGTGGGGCGTTCTGTGGTGTTTGTCATAGCCAGTATTTTCTCATTGCCCGGCTCGTGTAAACACCTTGGATCGCAGTGCTTGCAAATCGAGCACGCGCAGGCCGCCGTATTCCACCCTGATGAAGCCTTGTGCTTCCAGGGCGTTCAGCGCTTCATTGACCCTTTGGCGCGAGAGTCCGGCCAGATACGCCAGCTCTTGCTGGGTGATGCGCAGCACCTCACCCACGCCGGGGTAGAGCACCGGGTTGAAGAGTGAGGCCAGGCTGCGCGCAACCCGGATGTCGGGGTTGGTCATTCGGTCAATTTCGCGGGCCGCTATGAACTGGCCCAGGCGTTCGTTGAGCTGATTCATCACAAAGCGGTTGAAGGCAATGGAGTGGTCCAGCAGCCAGTGAAACGTGTCTACATGCAGGCCGGCCACCATGCTCTTGCGCAAGGCCTGGATGTTGTAGCGGTAGGTCTCGCGCTTGAGGGCGGTGCCCTCGCCGAACCAGCCGCCGGGCGGTACACCCGTAAAAGTCATGGTCTGGCCTTCAGCGTTGTCACTGCTCATCTTGAGCAGTCCGTCTATTACGCCGAACCAATAGGTCACCGGCCGTCCCATGCGGCACAGGTATTCGCCAGGCTCTGCCTCGGCAATGCGCAAGTCGTCGACCGCGCGTTCTCGGTCACCGGGGGCCAGCAAATGCAGCCACGGAATGGCTGCCAACTCGGCCTCGGTCAGAGGGCGGCGGCGCTGGTGCAGCGTGGCGTCTACTGGGGCGGGGGTGCGTGCGGTGGGCATGGTGAAAGCTTCATGTAACCCGTGTGTAAGTTGGTGTTCAGCGAAGGGAAAACACCTACCGAGAATCGTGCAAATTGTCGTCCAAATGACAACTTGGCGTCAAATGCGGTCCTACTATTCGGGTCATATCAAAGTCCGCATCGAGCACACCGCGGGCCATAACGAGGTGACACGCAATGGGTACGCACACGACATTTCCGCAGCTGCTGCTGCAACACGCAAGTCAGCGTCCGCAGGCCGCTGCCATGCGCGAAAAGGAATACGGCATCTGGCAATCACTGAGCTGGGGTGACCTGGCCGTGATGGTGGAGCAGCTGGCGGCCGGACTGCACCAGGCAGGCTTGCAGCGCGGTGACCACATGGTGGTGGTGGGTGCTAACCGCCCCCGCTTGTACGCCACCATGCTGGCTGTGCAAAGCCTGGGCGCTGTGCCTATTCCGCTCTACCAAGACGCTGCCGCACCCGAGTGCGTGTTCCCGATCAATAACGCCGAAGTGCGCTTTGCCTTTGCCGAAGACCAGGAGCAGGTCGACAAACTGCTGGAGGTGCGCGAGCAGTGCCCACAGCTCCAGCACATTTATTTTGACGACCCGCGCGGCCTGCGCAACTACGACCAGCCCGGGCTGGCCGGCATGGACGAGTTGCAGGCGGCAGGCAAAGCCTTTGCGGCGATTCACCCAGCTTTCTTCCGCGATGAAGTGGCCAAGATCACGCACACCGACGTGGCTGCCATGTTCTTCACCTCGGGCACTACCGGCAACCCCAAAGGGGTAGTGCATACCCACGACTCTTTGCTCAATCGGGCACGCGCCGGTGCTGATTTCGACAAGCTCACCAGTGCCGAAGAAGTGCTGGCCTATATGCCACCCGCCTGGATCGGGCAGAACATCTTCAGCTACGCGCAGTGGTTGTCTTGCGGCTATGTGGTGAATTGCCCGGAAAGCAGCGCCACTGCCACCATCGACCTGAAGGAAATCGGGCCGACTTACTATTTCGCGCCACCCCGGGTGTTTGAGGGCATGCTCACCAGCGTGATGATCCGCATGGAAGACGCGGGCAGCATCAAGCGCAACATGTTCCATTACTTCATGGATGTGGCCAAGCGCGTGGGACCGGCCCTGATGGATGGGCTGGAGGTGTCGAGCGTTGACCGCGCTTTGTATGCCTTGGGCAATGTGTTTGTTTACGGCCCTTTGCGCAATACGTTGGGCCTCAGCCGCGTGCGGGTGGCCTACACCGCCGGCGAGGCGATCGGCCCCGACTTGTTTACCTTTTACCGCTCGATTGGCATCAACCTTAAGCAGCTCTACGGGTCTACCGAGACGGCGGTGTTTGTGTGCTTGCAGCCGGACAACCAGGCCCGTGCCGACACCGTGGGTGTGCCCTGCGCGGGGGTGGAGATCAAGGTGGCGGATAACGGAGAAATCCTGGTCAAGTCGCCCGGACTGCTCAAGGAATACTACAAAAACCCTGCCGCCACGGCCGAGGTGTTGACGGCCGACGGCTGGTACCACACCAGCGATGCGGGCTTTATTGATGCGCAGGGCCACCTGAAGATCATTGACCGCGTGAAAGACGTGGGGCGCATCAAGGGCGGTGCATTTGACGGCGCCATGTTTGCGCCCAAATACGTGGAGAACAAACTCAAGTTCTTCCAGCACATCAAGGAGGTCGTGGCCTATGGCGATGGCCGCGACCGGGTGTGTGTGTTGATCAACATCGATTTTGACGCGGTGGGCAACTGGGCCGAGCGCCGCAACTTGCCCTATGCGGGCTACACCGATCTGGCGCAAAAGTCCCAGGTGTATGAGCTGATCAAAGAGTGCGTGGAGAAGGTCAACGCCGACCTGAGTGCTGATGCCCTCTTGGCCGGCAGCCAGATCAGCCGCTTCCTGGTGCTGCACAAAGAGCTGGATGCCGACGATGGCGAACTCACCCGCACCAACAAGGTCCGTCGTGGCTTTATCGCCGACAAATATCAAGTGCTGGTGGATGCCCTGTACGAGGGTAAGAGCACCCAATTCATTGAAACCGTGGTGAAGTTTGAAGACGGCCGCACCGGCAGCGTCAGCGCCACGCTGCGAATCGAAGACACCCAAACCTTTGCCCCCGTAAAGGCTGCAGCATGAGCGATAAAAAAATCGGTGACGTCATCCTCGACGTCAAAAACATCTCCCTGCGTTTCGGGGGCGTGAAGGCGCTGACCGACATCAGCTTTGATGTGCGCGAACACGAGATCCGCGCCATCATCGGCCCCAACGGCGCGGGCAAGAGTTCGATGCTGAACTGCATCAATGGCGTGTATGCCCCCCAGGAAGGCGCCATCACCTTCCGCGGTCAGCAGTTCAAGCACATGGACAGCCACCAAGTGGCCACCATGGGCATTGGCCGCACCTTCCAGAACCTGGCCTTGTTCAAGGGCATGAGCGTGCTGGACAACATCATGTCCGGCCGCAACCTCAAGATCAAAAGCAACATCCTGATGCAGGCCCTGCGCATCGGCCCTGCCGAGCGCGAGGAAATCCAACACCGCGAGGCGGTGGAGCGCATCATCGATTTCCTGGAGATCCAGGCCTACCGCAAAACCCCGGTGGGCCAACTGCCCTACGGCCTGCAAAAGCGGGTGGACTTGGGTCGCGCGCTGGCGATGGAGCCGCAGGTGCTGTTACTCGACGAGCCCATGGCCGGCATGAACGTGGAAGAGAAGCAGGACATGTGCCGCTTCGTGCTGGATGTAAATGACGAGTTCGGCACCACGGTGGTGTTGATCGAGCACGACATGGGCGTGGTGATGGACATCAGCGACCGTGTGGTGGTGCTCGACTACGGCAAAAAAATCGGCGATGGCACCCCCGACGAAGTGCGTAACAACGCCGATGTGATCAGTGCCTACCTCGGCACCAGCCACTGAAGGGAATGGAATCATGGGTTTTTTTCTAGAAACACTGTTTGGCGGCCTCATGGCCGGCATGTTGTATGCCTTGGTGGCGCTGGGCTTTGTGCTGATTTTCAAAGCCTCTGGCGTTTTCAACTTCGCGCAAGGTGCCATGGTGCTGTTCGCGGCACTGGCCATGGCACGTTTCTCCGTGTGGATCCCCCAGTGGCTGGGGCTGGAGAGCAAGTTCTTGGGTAATTTGCTGGCCTTCTTTGTGTCGGCGATTTTGATGTTCGTCTTGGCGTGGCTTATCGAGCGCTTGGTCTTGCGCCACCTGGTGAACCAGGAAGGGGTGACCTTGCTGATGGCGACCTTGGGTATTACCTACTTCATCGACGGAGCGGGTCAGACCATCTTCGGCAGCGATATTTACAAGATCGATGTGGGAATGCCCAAAGACCCGATCTTCCTTTTCGAGTCGGTATTCGAGGGTGGCGTGCTGGTCAATCAAGAGGATGTGATTGCCGCTGTAGTGGCCGCTGTGCTGGTTGCGGCGCTGTCGCTCTTCTTCCAGAAAACCAGCACCGGCCGTGCGCTGCGCGCTGTGGCCGATGACCACCAGGCTGCACAGAGTATCGGCATACCGCTGAACCGCATCTGGGTGATTGTGTGGTGCGTCGCAGGCATTACCGCCTTGGTGGCAGGGATCATTTGGGGTTCCAAGCTCGGGGTTCAGTTTTCGCTGACGACTGTCGCTTTGCGCGCCCTGCCGGTGATCATTTTGGGTGGGCTCACTTCAGTGCCCGGCGCGATTATTGGCGGCTTGATCATCGGCGTGGGTGAGAAGTTGTCCGAGGTGTACCTCGGCCCGATGGTGGGCGGCGGTATCGAAATCTGGTTTGCCTATGTGCTGGCGCTGGTATTCCTGCTGTTCCGGCCACAAGGCTTGTTCGGCGAAAAAATCATTGACCGCGTCTAAGGAGCGACTTCATGTTTTACAGAGAGAACGGTCAGTTCAAAACCAGCTACCGCGCTGACCAGCAGATTTTTCCCATCGTGCAAGACCGTTGGGGCCTCTTGGTGCTGTTGGCCATCGCTGTGTTTGTGGTTCCGATGCTGGTCGACGAGTACATGTTTCGTGCGATCTTGATTCCTTTCTTGATCCTGTCCCTGGCCGCTTTGGGTGTGAATGTGCTGGTGGGGTATTGCGGGCAGATCTCGCTGGGCTCCGGCGCATTCATGGCGGTGGGTGCCTACATGGCCTACAACACCTATGTCCGGATCGAGGGCGTTCCCTTGATCGTGGCCCTGCTCAGTGGCGGCTTTTTTGCAACCCTGGTTGGCATGTTCTTCGGGATTCCGAGCTTGCGGGTTAAAGGCCTGTATTTGGCAGTAGCGACCTTGGCGGCGCAGTTTTTCTGCGATTGGGCCTTCTTGCGGATCGGCTGGTTTACCAACAACAACGCATCGGGCTCGGTGTCGGTATCTAACCTGTCCATCCTGGGCTGGACGATTGACTCACCCGTTGACAAGTACTTGCTGTGCCTGGCCTTCGTGGTGTTGTTCGCCTTGATGACCAAGAACCTGGTGCGCTCTGCGATCGGTCGTGAATGGATGGCCATTCGCGATATGGACGTGGCAGCTGCGGTGATTGGTATCCGCCCGGTGTACGCCAAGCTCAGCGCTTTTGCCGTGAGTTCATTCATCGTGGGTGTGGCCGGGGCGTTGTGGGGCTTTATCCACCTTGGCTCGTGGGAGCCTGCGGCCTTCTCGATTGATCGCTCATTTCAGTTGTTGTTCATGGTGATCATCGGCGGCATGGGGTCCATCATGGGGAGCTTCTTCGGGGCCGCATTCATTGTGATCTTGCCCATCTTTTTGAACCAGTTCCTGCCAGCGGTGGGCGACCTGTTCGGCGTCAGCATTTCGACCGCGCTGGTCTCACACACCGAGTACATGGTGTTCGGTGCCTTGATCGTCTGGTTCCTGATTGTGGAGCCGCACGGGCTGGCCAAGCTCTGGTCTATCGGCAAGCAAAAAATGCGTCTTTGGCCTTTCCCGCATTGAGATGTTCAGACATCTCCGTTCTTTGAAAGTCCGGCTTTCCTCTCTCGCTTCAACCAACTTAGGAGACACAACATGAAGCTTCGTCAACTCGCAATCGCCGCCAGTGTGGCTGCCGCCGGGGTGTCCGCTCTGGTGGGTACCTCGTCAGCTTTCGCCCAGGCCAAGGAACAATTTTTTCCTGTGCTGGTGTATCGCACGGGTGCCTATGCGCCGAATGGCGTTCCCTTTGCCAATGGTTATGTGGATTACCTCAAGCTGGTCAACGCCCGCGGCGGCCTCAATGGGGTGAAGCTTTCGTTTGAAGAGTGTGAGACCGGCTATGCGACCGACCGGGGTGTTGAGTGCTACGAACGTTTGAAAGGCAAGGGCGCCACGGTGTTCCAGCCACTGTCGACCGGCATCACTTTTGCGCTGACCGAGAAAGCTCCAGCGGACAAGATTCCATTGATCACTGCTGGCTACGGTCGCAGTGAATCGGCTGATGGCGGCGTGTTCAAGTGGAACTTTCCTTTGGCCGGCACCTACTGGGTGGCTGCTGACGTGTTGATTCAGCACATCGCCAAAAAAGAGGGGGGCTATGACAAGCTCAAAGGCAAGAAGATTGCCTTGGTCTATCACGACAGCCCATTCGGCAAAGAGCCGATTCCCTTGTTGCAAGAGCGCGCAGCGGCACACGGCTTTACGCTGAGCTTGTTGCCAGTGACGCATCCAGGTGTCGAGCAGAAGGCGACCTGGTTGCAGATTCGCCAAAACCGGCCGGATTACGTGCTGAACTGGGGCTGGGGCGTCATGAATTCCACCGCGCTCAAGGAAGCACAAGCTACAGGTTACCCACGCGACAAAATGTACGGCGTCTGGTGGGCTGGTGCTGAACCTGATGTGAAAGACGTCGGTGAAGGTGCCAAGGGTTACAACGCTGTGATGATGCAGCACGGTGCCGAAACCGGCGCCCCGGTCATCAAAGAGGTCTTGGACAAGCTCCACAGCAAGAGCCAGGGTACCGGACCGAAAGAAGAGGTCGGCCAAGTGCTCTACATGCGCGGAATGATGAGCGCCATGCTGGCTGTGGAAGGGGTGCGCGCTGCCCAGGACCGTTTCGGCAAGGGCAAGGTCATGACCGGAGAGCAAGCACGCTGGGGTTATGAGAACCTGAACCTGACACAAGCCAAGTTGGATGCTTTGGGCTTCAAGGGGGTGATGCGCCCGATTTCTACAAGCTGCCAAGACCACATGGGCGCGGCATGGGCGCGTGTTCACACCTGGAACGGCAAGTCTTTCGACTGGACCTCCGATTGGATGCAGGCCGACGACCAGATCATCAAGCCGATGGTGAAGGCCGCGGCAGACAAGTACGCCGCTGAGAAAAAGCTCACACGCCGCGCGGGTAGCGACTGCCAGTCTTGAAAGCACCTCCGTTGACCGCTCACTGCGTGTAGCGGTCCTCCCCCCCCCTCCAGGGGGTAACACCAGCGGCCCGGCGTAGCCGGTTCGCGGTGTTTCTGGAAGGGTGGCTTGCTCCGCTTGCCACTCTCCAGATGAAAGCGCCGTGCATCGGGGCTTTCATCTGGTCAACAAGGCTGAGTTATGGAACCGAAAAACATCGTTCTCAACGTGAATGGCATTGAGGTCATTTACAAC
>DAINNP010000088.1:0-8550 GCA_036735785.1 Rhodoferax sp.
TTGGCCCACGCGACGGCAAAGCGACTGCGAAAAAAGGTGCCGCTGCTGGTGGGCAACATCGGTCCCGCGACCTTCGGTCAGGACGACAATGCACTTCTGCTCATCGATGCCGCCGGCTCTACCGAGTTGCCTCGCAACTCCAAGCTGCATTTGGCCCGGCAACTCGTTGCCGAAATCGCCAAACGCCTGCACGCTACCTCTTAATCTTTCACACTGAACATCATGAAAATCGACGTCAAGATCATCGATCCCCGCTTGCAAAACAACTTGCCGACCTATGCCACACCTGGCAGTGCCGGCCTGGATTTGCGCGCTTGCTTGGACGCACCGCTAACCCTGGCTCCCAATGCATGGCAACTGGTACCTACCGGCATGGCAATTTATCTCGAAGACCCAGCGTACGCGGCGCTGATTCTGCCCCGCTCCGGGCTGGGACATAAACATGGCATCGTGCTGGGCAATCTGGTGGGTTTGATTGACAGCGATTACCAAGGCCAACTCATGGTGAGCGCTTGGAACCGCAGCGAAGTGCCGTTCACCATCGAGCCGATGGAGCGCATTGCGCAGTTGATGATCGTGCCGGTGGTGCAAGCCCAGTTCAATGTGGTGACCGAATTCCCCGCGTCACAGCGCGGGGAGGGCGGCTACGGCTCCACCGGAAAGGCCTGATCGGCTTAGTGCAGGTGATCGTTTCCGGGGGCTTGTTCGTGCAAAGGCTGGACCCGGAAGAACCCGGTACCCAAGGTGCCAGAGCCGATTTCTTCTTCAGTGGCTTCCCGGACGGACTCTACTTTGAGTTGAATACGGATGGCGATACCCGCCAGCGGGTGGTTGCCATCCAGCACCACGTGTTCGGGGTAAATGTCTGTGATGGTGTAGAGCGCGTCCTTGGGGGCGTCCGGGTTGCAGCCTGCGGGTAATGCATAACCCTCCATGGTCAGGCCTTCTTGCAATTCTGCGGGAAACAGGCCGCGCGGCTCTAGGAAAATCAGCTGATCATTGAAATCGCCGAAAGCCTCTTCCGGCTCAATTTGCAATTGCACTTTATCGCCCGCTACGTGGCCTTGCAGCGCAGCTTCAATGGGGGGCAACAAGTCGTTGCCGCCCAATAAAAACTCAACCGGCTCGTCCAAAACGTCCAGTTCTTCGCCCAGTGTGTCTTTCAGCGTCCATGTGAGGGCAACGACGCATTGTGTGGTGATTTCCATAAGGCAGAATTCTCCCATGAACATTGAAACCCCACTCCAGCTGCTCGGCGGCATCAGCCCGGAAACCTTCATGCAGCGCTACTGGCAAAAGAAGCCGCTGGTGATCCGTCAAGCCATTCCCGGATTTTCTCCATTGCTGGAGCGTATCGAGCTGTTGGAGCTGGCCGCGCAAGAAGACGTAGAGTCGCGTTTGGTGGTGCAGGGTGCCCCCGGCAATGGGGATGCATGGAAATTCAAACACGGGCCTTTTGCCCGGAAGGCCCTGCCGCCGCTCAAGCAAGCGGGCTGGACCTTGCTAGTGCAGGGCGTAGATTCGCATGATGAGCGGGTGCATGGCTTGATCAATCAGTTCCGTTTTGTGCCGGATGCGCGCCTGGACGATTTGATGATCAGCTACGCCACAGACCAAGGCGGCGTGGGCCCCCATTTTGATAGCTATGACGTTTTTCTGTTGCAGGCGCATGGTCGTCGTCGTTGGCGCATAGGGCGGCAGAAAGACCTGTCATTGGTGCCTGATATGCCGCTCAAAATCCTGGCCAATTTCGAGCCGGAAGAAGAGTTTGTGCTCGAACCCGGCGATATGTTGTACCTCCCGCCCAAATACGCCCACGACGGTATTGCGGAGGGGGAATGCATGACCTATTCCATCGGCTTCCGCTCTCCTTCGCAGGCGGAGTTGGCGCAAGAGGTTTTGCAACGCATTGCTGAGCAAGCGATGGATGACTTGCCGGCAACCCTTTACACCGACCCCAAACAAGCGGCCGTACAAGCTCACGCTGAGTTGCCATCCGCCATGCTGGAGTTCGCTCAGGCTGCAGTGCAGTCAGCGCTGAAGGACCCTAAAGCCATCGCCCGTGCACTGGGCGAATATTTGAGTGAACCGAAGGCCAACGTATGGTTCGATGGCGAGGGCCAAGACGTCGCGGGTGCCATTCGCTTGGATCGCCGCACCCGTATGCTCTACGACGCGCATCATGTTTTTATCAATGGTGAAAGTTTTAATGCCGCAGGTCGCGACGCGCAATTGATGCGGCAGTTGGCCGATATGCGCCAGCTGGACGCGAAAGAAGTACGTCGTTTGAGTGAGGGGGCTATCAGCTTGGTGCAGGACTGGTGCGATGCCGGATGGTTGCATGTCGACCAATGAGACAACGTGGCCAGGTGAGGGTGCGTTTCTAGGCCCCTCTGAGTTCGCAGAGGCCGTCCGGCAAGGCATTGACCTTGCTGGCCTGGAAGGCTGGAGCCAGATGGTCTGGGTCGATGTTGATTTTGCGGATTGGCCGTTGCGCGAAAAAGCGGTTATCGAATCTCTCCAGCGATGGGTCAAGCCTGGACGCCGGTTGACCATGATTGCGAAGCGTTACAACCAGGTCACGCTGCTGCACCCCCGCTTTGTTCAGTGGCGCGTGACTTGGGGTCACCTTTTGGATTGCAGGGTGGTTAAGCATCTTGACGACTCTGAAATGCCCAGTGCATTGTTGGGGCCCGCATGGTTCTTGCACCGCCGGGATGCCGAGCGTTCGGTAGGTGTGTGGTCTCGTGAGTCCCGCTCGAAACTGAATTTAAAAGAATCGGTAGACGAGTGTTTCCGTCAAAGCTCCCCCGGTTTTCCGGCCTCCGTTTTGGGACTTTAAGGTTCAAGAGGGTTTACCCGTACGCACTGTTTTGGGTCTTGTATAATTTCAAGCTCTGATGGAAAGAGACCGAATGCTTTACGTCAGGGCTGGGTGGTTCGCTATCCAGACAATTTCCGGAAATTGTTTCGTTAACTCACTGAAGTCTTTAAAAATGAACAAGTCTCTCGTTTTGGCAGCATTGATCGCTGCTGCTGCTCTGGCTGCTTGCGGTAAGAAAGAAGAAGCTCCTGCTGCTGCTCCCGCTGCTGTTGAAGCTCCTGCTGCTGCTGCATCCGCTCCTGAAGCTGCTGCTCCTGCAGCTGCTGCTTCCGAAGCCACTGCTCCTGCAGCTGCTGCTTCCGAGCCAGCCAAGCAGTAATCTGCTTGCAGACGAAAAAAAACCACCTTTCGGTGGTTTTTTTTTGCCGGTACATCGCCTCGTGGCGATGCAACTCCGCTTATTTGATGTCGTCAGCGATGACTTTCACAATTTTTTGAGCAACTGCGGTGGTCTCGGGGTTGCCATTGGCATCCAGCACGCTGATCGTTGATTTCTCACCTGCGCTGCGCACCGCAATTTGGTATTTGAGCGCGACGTTGGCTTTGGTGCCACTGAACATCTTGCTGAAAAAGCCGGGCTCTGCCTTGTCGGAGGTCAGTTCCTGGTAGCGAACAAAGTAGACACCTTGTTTGCGGTCACGATCTTCCACAGTGAAGCCGGTTCTGTCCAAGGCGAGTCCTGTGCGGCGCCATGCCCGGTCAAAGCCCTCGTCCAGTTGAACAACCGGCTGTCCATTCAGGCTGGTAACGGTAGCCACTGGTTTGGTAACGCTATTGGCCACCAGTGCCTTGGATTGTTCTTGCGACACTCCCAGCTTGACCATCAAGCGACGCAAAAACTCAGCTTCAAGCTCAGGGTCTGCTGCTCGCGGTTGCCACACGGTTTCGTTGGTACGGTCGGCCGTATAGACCTCCACCATACCCCGGTGACTGATGAAAATCTCGGTATTCCCGTTGCTATCCCGCTCCAAGCGGGTGCGGAACTTGTCGCGCTCAGGGGTTGAGTAGAACGAGTCCAGCAGCCTGCCCAAGGAGGCGCGCAGGAAGTCTTGTGGAAGCTTGGCGCGGTTTTCCGCCCAATCGGTTTCCATGATGCCCAGTTTGTCTTGGTCGAGCGCCAACAAGAAACCGTTTTCTTGCCAGAAGTCTTTCACCGGCTCCCAAAGCTTTTCAGCCGGGCGGTTCACCACCAGCCAACGTTGGTTGCCTGCGCGCTCGATTCTGACGTCACCCACCGCCAATGCCGCTACGTCGGATTTTTCCGTCACTGCTTGGGTTGTCTTGGTGGCGTTCGCAGAGACTGCGCCACCCACCACGGTGTAGGGGGTGTCTTTGTTCAGCTGGGTGAGATCGGGCGGAACGTCCAAGCGAGGGGCTTTTGCTGCAGAGCGGTAGTCCACTTTGTCTGTTTCCAGCGCGGTGCAGGCTCCCAAGCCAATCGTCGCGCTGAGCAAAATAACTTTAGAAATGGAATTCACAAAAATCCTCAAAATGGCAGCGCGCTTAAATCAGACCAGCGGTTTGCATGGCCTTTTCAAGGGCGGGTTGGCTGGCTTCTGTCAGCGGTGTCAAAGGCAAGCGCAGGGCAGGCTTGCTCAGCCCCATGCGTGAAACCGCCCACTTCACAGGAATCGGGTTGGATTCGATGAATAGAGTCTTGTGGACGGGCAAAAGTTTCATCTGGATTTCCATGGCGCGTGCTACGTCTCCGGCAATAGCTGCCTTGCAGAGCTCATGCATCAGACGCGGTGCCACGTTGGCAGTCACGCTCACGTTGCCGTGGCCGCCGCACAACATCAGCGCCACCGCAGTTGGGTCGTCGCCGCTGTAGATCGAAAACTCTTTTGGTGCATCTTTGATGAGCCACTGGGCGCGCTCAATGTTGCCAGTTGCTTCTTTGATACCCACGATTCCGGGCACCTGTGTCAGGCGCAACACGGTGTCGTGTGCCATATCGGCCACCGAGCGACCGGGCACGTTGTAGAGCACGATCGGCAGGTCGCCAGTGGCTTCCGCAATGGCCTTGAAGTGCTGGAACTGGCCTTCCTGGGTCGGCTTGTTGTAGTAGGGCACGACTTGCAATTGGCAGTCTGCGCCGACCTGCTTGGCAAAGCGGGCCAAGGCAATCGCCTCACGGGTGGAGTTACCGCCACAGCCGGCCATGATCGGCACGCGCCCTGCGGATTGCTCGACCGAGACGCGGATGATTTCGCAATGTTCTTCAACACTGACGGTGGGGGACTCACCGGTGGTGCCTACGACGCCAATGCAATCGGTGCCCTCGGCGATATGCCAATCGATGAGTTTGCGCAGCGCGGGGTAATCCACGGAGCCGTCGTCGAGCATCGGAGTGATAAGGGCTACGATGCTGCCCCGGATTGGACCTTTAGAAGCGTTCATGTCGAGTGTTGAATCTGTAAACAAACATTTTAACTAGAGTGCATAGCGCGCCGGAGCGCCGTTGCGTGCACTTGGGGTAAAGATACGTGTGGCCGCAATGCGCTGCACGAAACGGTCGGGTTGTTCTAAAAAACCGTTTTCATAGGCCACGATGTGCAAATCACGGCAAATCTGCAGCAATTCACCGTTTTTCAGCAAAAAATCAGGCCGGGCAGGGCGCCCTACCGTCTCGTTGCCCGCGGCAAATGTTTCATAGAGCAAGACACCGCCCGGCGCCAGACTGGCCAGTAGCGTGTCTATGAGTGGCCGCCACAGGTAATGGGTCACCACCATCGCGTCAAACAACTCGGGCTCGGCGTTGGCCTCGTTCACCAAAGGCCATGGCCCGTTTTCAATGTCAGCACGCACGAGTCTGGCATTTGGCAGTAACTGCTGTGCACTTTCAATATCCTGGTCGACGCCGGTCACCTTGCAGCCGCGCCCGGCAAACCAATGAAGGTGGCGCCCACTGCCGCAAGCCACGTCCAAAACGGAGGCCCCCGGCGGGATGAGGTGGCTCCAGCGCTGAATCCAGGGCGACGGTGCAGACAACTGCAGGTGCGGTGTGTGCATCACTTGGGCTTCACTTCATCTTTGAGCGCCGCCATCGCCATGTTCTCCACAACGCCGGGTAACAAGAGTTTGAGAAAACGCCCGAGCTTGCCTTGGGCGGTCATCACCACTTCGCGCTGGCGTTTTTGCATGCCGGTGGCAATCAGGTAGGCGCACTCGGAGACGGTCATGGCCTTGTCTTCCTTGAGGCCGCTGGAGCCCGCGACCTCGCCCTTGGCGTTCAGGCCGTGCGCGCGAATGTCGGTCAACACCACGCCGGGGAAGGCGGTGGTCACACTCACGCCTGACGGCTTGAGCTCTGCGCGCAGCGCTTCAAAAAATCCGGTCATTGCAAACTTGGAGGCGCTGTAGGCCGTGCGTCCGGGCACGCCAATCAGGCCTGCCAGCGACGACACCGCCACGATGCGCCCTTGGGCTTGCTTGATGTGCGGCAACGCAGCATGGGTGCACCACACACTGCCCCACAGGTTGACGCGCATCAGGTCCTCGTACCAATGCAGGTCTTGGGCATCCACGTCCTGAAACAGCGCTTGGGCAGAGACGCCTGCGTTATTGACCAGGGTGTCAATCCGCCCGAAAGCGTCAAGAGTGGCCTGAATCAGGGCGCGGCATTGGGCTTCCACAGACACATCGGTGGGCACCACCAAAACCTGGCTGCCCTTGGCGCGGCAAACGTCTGCCACCGCGTCCAGCGCTTCACGCTTGCGGGCGGCCAGCACCAGGCTCAGGCCCTCGCCGTAACGTGTGGCCAGTTGCCGCGCGAGTTCGGCGCCTATGCCTTCAGACGCGCCGGTGATGATGGTGACGGTGGTGTTGCGGGTCATGTAAAAAGCGGATCAAAAACAGGCCCACACCTGATTGGCCATCTGCACCATGAATTCAGGTTGGGCGTAGAGGGAGAAAACGGCGGTCAGCAGCAGGCATAAGGTCAGTGTGATCGCAGTTTTTTTGAGCATGGCGGCTGTTCTCACGCGGTTTGGGGTGTGCGCCCAATCGGTGCCTCGCGCACCGGCAAATTCACCAGTGCGGCGAATACTCCCAGTCCAATCGCGATATACCAAACGATGTCGTAGCTGCCGGTTTTGTCATACAGATAGCCACCCAGCCACACACCCAGAAAAGAGCCGATCTGGTGGCTGAAGAACACAAACCCGCCCAGCATGGACAGGTGGGCCACCCCAAATATCTGGGCAATGGTGGCGTTCGTGGGCGGCACCGTGGAAAGCCACAAGAACCCCATCACCGCTGAAAACACATACACGCTGACAGGAGACAGCGGCACGATCAAAAAGAGGCTGATTGCAATCGCCCGGGCAAAGTAAATAAACGCCAGGATGTGTTTTTTGGGCATTTTTTGTCCCAACACGCCTGCCGCATAAGTACCAAACACATTGAAGAGGCCAATCAACGCCAACGCGTAGCTAGCAACCTGGGGTGACAGCCCTTTGTCTTTCAAATAGCTCGGCATGTGCACCCCGATGAACACGACCTGAAAGCCACACACAAAATAGCCCGCCATCAGCAACTGAAAGCTGGGGTACTTAAAGGCTTCGCCCAGGGCTTGGGCGATACTTTGCTTGTGTGCACCGGCAGATGCATGATGCAAGGAGGTTTCCCGCAGTCCCCATGCCAAAGGGATCATCAAAAGGGACGCCGCCGCCAGTGCCAGCAAAGCCTCTTGCCACCCGAAGTGGCTGATCAAAAAGCCTTCGGTGGGCACCATCAAAAACTGCCCGAATGAGCCAGCTGCAGCCGCCACGCCCATCGCCCAAGAGCGCTTTTCCGCAGGCACGTTGCGGCCAATCACGCCGTAGATCACCGCATAGGTGGTGCCCGCCTGCGCCATGCCGATCAGTGCCCCTGTTGCCAGGGTGAAGGTCAGCGGCGTCGTGGTCAGCGCCATGCCGCACAGGCCCAACGCATACAACAAGGCCCCGATGATGATGACGCGGAATGCGCCAAACTTGTCGGCGGCCATGCCCGCAAATATCCCGCTGACGCCCCAGACCAGGTTTTGAATCGCGATCGCAAAGGCAAAGGTTTCGCGCGTCCACTCCTGGGCTTGGGTAATCGGCTGGAGCCAGAGGCCGAAACCGTGGCGTATCCCCATGGACAGGGTCACGATGGTGGCGCCACACACCAGCACCTGGGTGATCGAGAGAGGTTGGGAGGTCGAACTCATCCTGCAAATGTAGCCAGTTTCGGGCCCGCGGTTTGCAGCGGGCGGGACAGCGGTTGGGGCGGCGTCAGGGTTGGCGATGGGCATTTGCATGTATGCATATACAGTGGATTGCCGCAGTTCCCCTACAATCCGCCGCTATGGCTGTCAAACCCACCCCCGAATATTCTGAATCGTCGATCCGCGTGCTCAAGGGCCTGGAGCCCGTCAAACAGCGCCCGGGCATGTACACCCGCACCGATAACCCGCTGCACATCATCCAGGAAGTGCTGGACAACGCTGCCGACGAGGCCTTGGCCGGCCACGGCAAAAAAATCAAAGTCACCCTGCACGCCGACGGCTCCGTTAGCGTGGAAGACGATGGTCGCGGTATTCCGTTCGGCATGCACCCCGAAGAAAAAGCGCCGGTGATCGAGCTGGTGTTCACCCGCCTACACGCGGGCGGCAAGTTCGACAAGGGCAAGGGCGGCGCCTA
>DAINNP010000089.1:0-8386 GCA_036735785.1 Rhodoferax sp.
ACCGGCGTGACCTGCAACGCCATCTGCCCAGGCTGGGTGCTGACCCCGCTGGTGCAAAAGCAGGTGGATGCCAAAGCTGCCGCGCAAGGCATCAGCAATGCAGACGCTACCAAACAGCTGTTGGGTGAAAAAGAGCCTTCGATGCAATTCACCACCCCAGAAGAGCTGGGCGCGCTAGCGGTGTTCTTCTGCTCCCCCGCTGGTGACAACATTCGCGGAGTGGCGTGGAACATGGATGGGGGCTGGACTGCGCAGTAATTGGCAAGAAATCGGGCTCTAGCGCAGGTAAATATTGCGCATAAAGCTATCAAAACCATAGCAAAAAGCCCCGGCAATTGTCTGCCGGGGCTTTTTTTAATGGAGCCTCGCTAGGCTAGCTCGACTGTTTGAACGCCATGACCGCTTGGTTGCGCAAGGTGCGCAGCAAGGCCAGCTCTTTCTCATCCAGCTCCAGCGCGCCGTACTGCAGTTTGTCGGCATAAATCAGCCCGAAAGGCGCCCCTTTGATCTGCAGCGGCAGCAACAAAAAGGCCGGCGCGTTCAAACCTTGGCGGTACCAGAGCGGCAGGCGCTGGGCAATGCGCAGTTCAGTGGCGTCGCTGATCATGGTGTCCGCCCCCTTCGCACACACCACGCCAAACAAATCGGGGCTCGTGGCCCGGAGATGGGTTTTGAAACCTTTGATATGCGCCTCGACGCCATGCCCGAGGCCGAAACGGGCGGTCATCATTTCGGTACGGGCATCGCGCATGCAAAAAATCACCCGATCGAAACCCAAGGCGCGGAACATGGTCTCCAAAATCATGCGCAATATATCGGTGAGCTTGGAGTCCTCCACCATCGCGTCCGTGATGTCTTGAATACCTGCCGACAAAAGGCTCACCACCTCGGCCCGGGGCATGACGGGCGCTTGGACAGGGGGCATGCTGATCCGGACAGTGGGCGTGGCTTGCAAAGCGAGCCCCCCTAAAGAGTCTTCGGTCGTCGCAGGCGCGTCCGGCGCCTTACCCAGCGCATCGGCAGGCAGCTGTAAAAGTTTGGCCGCCACCGACCCCGGAACCACATGGATATCCATCGCGTGCACCAGATCCACCAACTTGTTGCGGGCCTTGGCAGTGGCCTCCTGCAGTTGCGGGAGGCTGCCACCCAGCACCGGGGCGTATTTCTTGAGTACCGTCGCGACACGGGGCGCTACTTCGTTAGCTTCGGCCTCCAGCAGAACGTCAGCAATCTCGTTGGATGCCATCGCAATCCAGCGGACCCGCTCGGCAGGGTCGACCGGCAGCATGGCGGGTGGTGTGCCGGTAGGTTTGCGCATGCAGCGCTGAATGCCGGCGGGCAACCCCCAACTCTTGGCAATCCCTAAGCCCAGGTCTTCATAGCTCAGGCCCAGCACGCTCAACGCGGCGGCAGTCTCCGCCTGCGTCTCGCGGCTACCGCAGGTCAAGGTGCGGATGTTTTCCACCTCTTCCGGAAAATAGAACTGGGCCAACAAGCGCCCCAGGTTCTGAAACATCGAGCCGATAAAGGCCTCTTCACTCCCGCGGGCAATCGGACTCAGCTCCCCGCCGATAGCGCCCGCCATCAGCGATCGCAAAAACTCTTCTTTGAGCAGCGCTGCGTGGGCCTTGTCTTGCATATGCTCCAGCAACACCAGGCTCAAGGCCATGTTGCGGATGCCGTTAAACCCGACCAGATGCACTGCGCGCGACACGGTGCTGATACTCCCGCTCCGGGCAAAGTGGGCACTGTTGACGAGCCGCAGCAACTTATTGGTCAGTGCCACGTCTTTGAGGATTTCGTTGGTAACGCTGCTCACACTTTCTTTGTCAGAAAGTGCCATGCTCTGAATGCGCGAGATCGAATCGGACAAGGCCGGGAAATCGCTCTTGTGCCGCATCCGGCGCAGCAAAAACTCCAGGGTCGCGTCTGCGCCCGTGGCCTGCTCGGCTGCCGGCGCCTTGAGTGCATCGGTCCACTCCACCAATTCGCTACGAAACAAGCTGGCACTCGCAAAACGCTGCTGGGCATCGAGCGCCAGCGCCCGCTGCACGATGGCGCGTAACCGGTCGTCCACGCCGGCAGGCACCGACGCCGGCAACGCCAGTTGCTCGTGGGTAACACGGTGAATAGCCCGGTACACATCCGACTCCGCCAGCAAGCGACGACCCGTCAGCATCTCGGCCAACACCAGGCCTGCCGAAAAAATGTCCATGGCCGGGCTGGGTGCGGCTCCGCTGGCCAACTCAGGCGACAGGTAGCCGATGGTTCCCATCAGGTCCTCTTCAGGGGCCGGGCTACCGGCCTCGCGAATGCGGGCGGCGATACCGAAATCCATGATCAGGGCCCGGCCGTCGGTATCCAACACGATGTTCGAGGGTTTGAGGTCACGGTGGATCACCCCGGTCGCATGGGCGGCTGCCACCGCAGACAGGACGTCGGTCATGACTGCCACTGCCTGGCTGGCCGGCATCGCGCCATGCCGCTCCAAATGTTGGTCAAGCGGGAGCCCTGCGACATATTTAAAAACCAGATAAGGGCGGGTTTCATGGATGTCCGCCTCATAGACAGGGACGATGTGCGGATGGGTCACACGGCCCACGCTGCGCGCCTCCTCCAGCCACCGGTTGACTGCCTGCCCGTCAGCCGTGCCGGCGGGGCGCAACAGCTTCAGCGCGACATCCCGCTCCAGTCGCGGATCAAAGGCCAGCCACACGGTACTTTGTCCGCCCTCCCCAAGGATCCTGACCAGTTGAAACCGACCCACATAATCATTTGCTTTCAAAACTCAACCCTTTGCACGGTGATATCTAGCTGGAAAGGCGTTTCCCTGCATGGGTTTCAAAATCGACCAGCGATAAGGGCCGGCTGAACAAATACCCCTGAAAAAACCGGCAGTGGTTCTCCAAAAGGAAATCTCGTTGTCCCGCAGTCTCCACGCCCTCTGCTATCACTGACAGGCCCAGACTCTCACCCAATTGCAACACAGTCCGAGCAATAGCGGCATCGCTAGGGTCGGTCAGCACATCCCGCACAAAAGTCTGGTCAATTTTTAGCTGGTCGAGGGGAAGCTTTTTCAAATACCCCAGCGATGAAAAACCGGTGCCAAAATCATCCAGGGCGCAGCCCACGCCCAAGGCGCGCAGTTGCTGCATTTTTTGGACGATATCGTCCATATCGTGAATCAGGGTGCTCTCGGTCAATTCGAGTTTGAGCCGCGCAGGGTTCAAACCGCACCCCCGAACCACCGCTGCCACCTGGTTTACAAAATCCGGCTGTAAAAACTGCCGCGCACTGACATTGACCGACAGCGTGAGGTTCGCCAGCGCCGGCACTTGCATCCAGTTCGCCAGAGTCTGCCCAGCGGTTGACAGAACCCATGCGCCCAGTGGCAATATCTGCCCTGACTGCTCGGCCACAGGAATGAAGTCTGCCGGCGAGACCAGCCCGAACTTGGGATGCCGCCAGCGCAACAGTGCCTCCGCACCGATCACTCGGCCATCCGCCTGCACTTGGGGCTGGTACAGCAAAAAGAATTCGCCGCAGGTCAAGCCCCGGTCGATATCCCGCTCCAACGAGTTCGCGGGGGTCGCCTCGCTCAGCATGATGTGCACCAGCGCAATCAGGCCGAACATCGCTGTAGCGGTGTTGATCCAAGCGCCAATCAAGCGGATTGACGGAGGAATAAAAAGCTCGGAGGAATGGGGCCAATTAGAACTGGCGAACACGACAAAAGATGCCATCAGGACGGCAACCGTGCTCCAACGCAAAAAAGGTGACTCGTTGCGAAACACCAGCATGCTAGCCAGTGTCAACACCAATAAGTAGAGGTGAGAGGTTCTCGGCGACACCCCATCGTGCCCATCGAAAAAAATGGCAAACAAGCAGAGTGTGACGTAGCCAATGACCAGCACCAAGCCCCACGCCAGCCGGGTGCGCCTGCGGTGGGTCAGCCAGGCCACCGCGCCAGCGGTCACCAAGAGCACCACCTCCAGGCCCACAAGGTCCCAGCGACCCATGAGCGAAAACACCAGCGACCAGGCACTGCCCAGCCCTGCCAACAGGGCCACACAGACCCGCAAAAGACTCACCACACGCCGGTGGTGTACCTTTTTAAAAAGCGCAGATTGTTGGATGTTCATCACACACTCCCGTTGCCCCACCGGCGCGCTATCGACCCGCGAGGCCTCGCTTTTGGTTTTTACGGACGCTTCTATCGGGCTGACGATGGCATAGGCCGTGCACCACGTCAAGGCATGGGGCCGTGGGTAGTGGTAAACCCCTCTACAAACCCGGTTGGGTTTTAAGTTGCCCTCTAAGCTCGTCTCTGGCGTTAGGGGTCATGCGCTGGGTGCCCACGGGGGCGACCGGCGGTGTTTGCTGCAGGGCCGCTCTGAGCGTTTCGCGCTGGTGGGCCCGGCTTTGCACCAGAGGCTTGGGTTCCTGCAGAGGCTGCGCCGCCGGGTTTGCATCTGGAACTTGCGCCACGGCGGCGCCGGACACACACCCTGCCAACGCCATCAGCCAAACAATCCGACGCACCATGAACTCAGCCTCCGTCTTCATAAGATTCCGATGGTGGCCTGAGCCCCAGCGGAAATACGTGAGAATCCGTTCTTATTTGTAACACGGTGTCAAAGAGGGCCGCATCTGCGCGGTTTTCCAAAAAGTCAACGCGCAAAATCTGCTCTGTTACAAATTTGAGGACGTCATGCAAACCCAAACCAACCGACCCAACAAAATCCTGGTGGTGGACGACGATGCCCGTATCCGTGACCTGCTGCGCCGCTACTTAACGCAAGAAGGCTTCGAAGTGCTGACCGCCGAAGACGGCAAGGCCTTGACGCGGGTGATGCTGCGCGAAACTGCAGACCTGATCGTGTTGGACCTGATGATGCCCGGCGAAGACGGCTTGTCCATCTGCCGGCGCCTGCGCGCGGCCAATGACCAGACCCCGGTGATCATGCTCACCGCCAAAGGGGAAGATATTGACCGGATTGTGGGTCTTGAAGTCGGTGCAGACGACTACTTGGGCAAACCCTTTAACCCGCGGGAACTACTGGCCCGCATCCATGCCGTGTTGCGCCGTCGCCCGGCACAAGAGGCGCCGGGGGCACCCTCGAGTGACAACGAGATCGTCCGCTTCGGCTTATTTGTGTTCGACCTAGGCGCCCGCACCCTGAAAAAAGTCGACCAGGAAATCATGCTTACCACCGGCGAATTCGCCATGCTCAAGGCCTTGGTGCGGCACCCGCGCATCCCGCTGTCGCGGGAAAAGCTGGCTCAGCTGTCACGGGGGCGCGAGTTCGAACCTTTTGACCGCAGCCTCGATGTGCAGGTGTCCCGCCTGCGCAAATTGCTGGAAAACGACCCCTCCACCCCCCGCTTCATCCAGACGGTATGGGGCGTGGGCTATGTGTTTGTGCCGGAAGAAACCACGACCTAACGGCCCCACCACCCCGGAACCCCGCTTTGCCATCCACCCAGATCCCCGACTTTGATGCAAGTGCCCCCGCTGAACTGGGGGAAGCACCGCCCAGTGGTTGGCGTAAGCCCTTCTCGTCGGTCAGTCTGTTCTGGCGCACGTTTTTCCTGCTGTCGATTTTGCTGATCGGCAGCATCCTCGCGTGGTTGCAGACGCTGCGCTCGCTGGAGTTTGAGCCTCGGGCCGTGCAGACGGCACAGCTACTGGCCTCGCAAGTGAACCTGAGCCGCGCAGCGCTGGTCTATGCGGATGGGATCGCCCGTATTTCCCTCATCAAAACCATGAAGGATGAAGAAGGCTTGCGAATCGTGCCCCGGGAAGCCACTGACAGTTTTGAGTCGCGGGACAACGACGCTTTCAGCCGCCGCGTGATCGCGGAACTGGGCAGCCGCTTGGGCAAAGGCACCATTGTGGCCAGCCGCATGAACGGGCAGCCCGGGCTGTGGGTGAGCTTTGTGATCGATGGTGACGACTACTGGCTGCAAACCGACCAGACCAAGTTCAACCCCGCAGGCGGCACTACCTGGCTGATCTGGCTTGGTGTAGCGGCTGTGTTGTCGCTGGCCGGTGCGGCCCTGATTGCGGGCTTGATCAACCGGCCACTCAAAAAACTCTCATTTGCAGCCAGCCGCATGCGAGACGGCGATTTCGAGGCCAGCCAGCTCGATGAGCATGTCAACACCAGCGAAATCCGCGAGGTCAACATCGGCTTCAACCGCATGGCCCAGAAGCTCGCCAAGATCGAACAAGACCGCGCCCTGATGCTAGCGGGCATCTCTCATGACCTGCGCACTCCGCTGGCCCGCTTGCGCCTCGAGACCGAGATGAGCGTAAGCAACCTCGAGGCCCGCGCCCACATGGCATCGGACATCACCCAGCTTGACGCCATCATTGACAAATTTTTGGATTACGCGCGACCCGACCGGGTGAAGCTGACCCCTGTGGTCTTGGGCGATGTGATTGACAGTTGCATCTACTCAATGCGCAAGCTGCCGGACGTCAAAATCGAGGTCGACCTTGAAGAAGACTTGCTCGTCTTTGCTGACGAGGTTGAGCTCGGCCGCGTCATTACCAACCTGCTGGAAAACGCACGGCGCTATGGCAAATCGGTGCACACCGGCATCGCCGATATCCGTATCTCTGCCTTGTCGCGGGACAAATGGGTGCTGATGAAGGTGCGGGACCGCGGCATTGGCGTTGCACCGTCGCAGCTGTACCAGCTCACCCAGCCCTTTTTTCGCGGCGAAGCGGCCCGCACTGCCGCCAACGGGGCGGGCTTAGGGCTTGCGATTGTGGAGAAAACCATGCAGCGCATGGGCGGCACCTTTCAGCTGGCCAACTCCAACACCGGCGGCCTCTCCGCCCATTTGCGCCTGCAGCGCGCGACCCGCTTTTAGCCCGGGCGGCGCCTCGCTCAGGATTTGCTGAGCAACACCACCGCGCGGGCTTCCATCGCACGGCCTTCGCCGACAGGGCCCATCTTTTCGGCCGTTTTGGCCTTGACGTTGACGCACGCGATATCAAGCGCCAGCACTTCAGCAATCCGCGCGCGCATCGCCTGGATATGGGGCGCGAGCTTGGGGGCTTGGGCGATCACGGTGCTGTCGAGGTTGATGATCTGGTACCCCAACGCCCGCACATCGGCGGCCACCTTGGCAAGCAGCACGGTGGAGTCGGCGCCCTTGTACTGCGCATCGGTATCGGGAAAGTGCGAGCCAATATCGCCCAAGGCGGCGGCTCCCAGCAGGGCATCGGTGATGGCGTGCAGCAAGGCATCGGCATCGGAATGGCCCAGCAGGCCCTTGGTGTGCGGAATCTCCACCCCCCCCAGAATGAGTTTGCGGCCTTCGACCAGTTGGTGGGTGTCCCAACCTTCACCGATGCGGATGTTCATGGTTTGCTCTTTCGTAGTCAAAAGTGCCACTAGCGCAGGTGCAGATTGCGCTGGTAGCTATTATTTTTATAGTGGGAGCCCAGCGCGCGCAGCGAGTACCGCAGCGGCCAACGCGAAGTCTTGCGGATAGGTCACTTTGAAATTTTGGGCGCTGCCGTCCACCAATCGGGGGGATTGGCCCACCAACTCGAGGGCGCTGGCTTCGTCGGTCACGGCGTCGCCAGCCGCCACATAGGCCGCCTGGAGCGCACCAATGCGGAACATCTGCGGCGTTTGTGCCAGCCATTTGTCGCTCCGGTCCAAGGTGGCTGCCACCCGGCCGCCCTGCTCTTGCTTAAGGGTGTCGGGCAGCTTCAGGGCCAAAAGGCCGCCTACCGGGTCGTCTTTGCAGGCGTCGATCAAGCGATTCACATCCGCTGGGGTGATCAGGCAACGCGCGGCATCGTGCACCAGCACCCAATCAAGAGGCTGTGCCCCTTGTGCCAACAGGGCCGATAGACCATTCAAAACGCTTGCAGCCCTTGTGGAACCTCCGCAGTCCGCTACAAAAACAGGAGCGCCCTGCGGCTGCGGTGCAGTGTCAAAAAACGGGTCGCCGGCCGACACCACCACCTGAATGCCGGCCAAGCGGTCTACCGCCGCCAAGGCCGCCAGGGTGTGCAGCACCAAGGCCTGTTGACCCAGCACGGTGTATTGCTTGGGCCCCGCCGCCCCGGAGCGGCTGCCATTGCCCGCACAGGGCACCAGAGCCCACATACGGGGTGTCACCGCCACGGGCACAACGGTGGACGGGGACTGCGGGCTGGCCTTGGAGGCCGGTGCGCTGTGCGGCGCGGGGGATATTGGCGTGGTGTGGGTCATGGTGCAGCCTGCCATTCTAAAATCACGCTGCTTTCTCCCGCACACTTTGGACCCATGGACCTTCCCAAGCTCACCCCCGGCAAACGATTCACCCTGCCCCGCCCTACCGGCTCTGCCGATGCCATGTTGCTGGCGCGCCTCGGTGC
>DAINNP010000090.1:0-8382 GCA_036735785.1 Rhodoferax sp.
CCCAAAGTTGCTTCTGCGGCCGGCAGGCTTGCTGCCATCAACCCGCTGAGCCAGGTGCATCCTTGGCAGGTTCGAGCCGATACCGACTGGCTGCTGGCTCACGTGGCGCAGATGGATGTGGTGCTGGACTGCAGTGACAATTTCGAAACCCGCCAAGCAGTTAATGCGGTGTGTGTCCATCATCGGGTACCGCTCGTTTCAGGAGCGGCTATCCGGTTTGCCGGGCAAATCACCGTTTTTGACCATCGCACCCATAACGCACCGTGCTACGCATGCGCGTTCCCACCCGACGACGCGCCACCGGCGACTCAATGCTCCACCATGGGTGTTTTTGCGCCTTTGGTTGGAATCATCGGTGCCATGCAAGCGGCTGAAGCGCTCAAACTATTGCTACAAGTTCCGGGCACCCTAACGGGCCGGATTTTGTTGCTGGATGCACTGTCGATGGAATGGAGCGATATGCGCCTGCTCCGCAATCCGGCTTGCCCTGTTTGTGGCGCCTCCAGTGGCCACAACTAGCCGGAGATAACCGGTCTTTTTAACCCCAAGGCGTGCGCCGCGGTGAGCGGGAAATTCAACGCTTCCTGTTAGACTTTGAAACACGCCAAAACCTGATCGTGGAAAAACAAAACCCCTCCCCTGCCTTACAGCTGCATCATTTGCGGCTAGAGAACGCACGAGCGCTTTTGGAGCACGACACCACCGTGTCGCTCCCCTCAGCAGTGGATTCCCCAGAAGCTTATTTGCAGGCTGTTATCGATGGCCTGTGCGAGCTGTCCCTGAGAGATCCACTGACAGGACTGGCTAATCGGCGCCATTTTTCGGGGGTTCTGGAGCGGTCTATTGACGTGGTGGCCCGCTCAGGGGAACCCGCACTTTTGTTGATGCTCGACATTGATCACTTCAAAAAGGTGAACGACACTTACGGCCACCAGGCTGGTGACCAAGTGCTCCAAGTCATTGCCAAAACTCTGACTGGATGTGTCCGGCCGATGGATACGGTCGCCAGATTGGGCGGAGAAGAGTTTTCTGTCATGCTGCCGAGTTGCCACACAGCTTACGGCAAGGTCGTTGCGGAGCGAATCAGAGCACAAATTGAAAATCTGTCCATTCAAATTGCACCCGGCCTGAGTATCAAAGTGACCGTCAGTATTGGTGGTGCTTATGCCCCCGAGTGGGTGCGATCTACGGGCGCACTGTGGTCGGAGCGCGCCGATTTACAACTCTATCGGGCAAAAAAAGAGGGGCGCAACCGTGTCTTCCTCGACCAACAACAAGAGATCTATGTCAGTGCCGAAGAAAAAAATCTCTTGTTTGGTCACCTTTCATTGGGTGACCCTGCGTGGATTGAAAGTGTTTCAAATGAACCACCCAACAATACGGGTGCTGGCCCCATGCAGAGGGTATTTTGATGTCTGACGTTTTAAATCCACCCCACTCTGCCGAAGGCAACACCGGATTGCCGACGCAACCATCTGGCAAGGTAATCGCGGTTACCAGCGGTAAAGGCGGCGTCGGTAAAACATTTGTATCTGCCAACTTGGCTGCAGCCATGGCCAAACGAGGCCAGCGGGTCTTGGTGCTCGATGCCGATCTCGGGCTCGCCAACTTGGATGTGGTTTTAAACCTTTACCCCAAAATCACCTTGCACGATGTGTTCACCGGCAAGGCGAAATTGGAAGAGGCCATCATTCGTGCCCCGGGAGGCTTTTCAGTACTGCTGGCCGGATCGGGAATGGTGGAGTACTCTCGCCTCACTCCCGAGGTGCGGGGCGACTTTTTACGGATCATGAATGGCTTGGTACCGCATTACGATGTTGTCATCCTCGATACCGGCGCCGGCATTTCTGACGTCGTCTTGTTTGCAGTTTCACTCGCTGCGGAAGTGATGGTGGTAGCCACGCCGGAACCGACATCTCTTACCGACGCCTATGCCACGATCAAAGTATTGGTAGGGCAGCAAAAACGGCAGACTATTCGTTTGGTTATCAACCAGACGGCACGCTTGGGTGATGGGCGCGCTATCACCACTCAGCTGCAACAGGTGCTAGACCGGTTCGTCACCACTGACACCGGCAAACATGTGAAGTTGGTCCACATGGGGGACATCCCCGCAGACCCCGCAGTACGCCAAGCGATCATGCGTCGCCAGCTTTTACTTCAGGCGATGCCCGGCAGCCCCGCTGCGCTCGCAATTTCACAGCTCGCAGTCAAAGTCGAAGAGACTGTGGGTCTTAAAGCAGAGTAAGACTTGCGCAGGCTAGGCAACAGCCTGAGCAGAAAGTATCCAACCCTCCAGTGGATCCATAGTGGGCGGCAAGCCGTAAAGCGGCGCCCCCGCGGCATGCTGCAGCTCGGCCCATGCAGCCAATACCAAGCAAAGAACGGCATCCAAGCTATCACCGCTAGGGTCATCGACCAAAGCATCACGCTGGGCGTGGCTCAACTTAATACGAACGCCCCATCGGGTTTGCCCCATTTCAAGCGCGTGGACGAGGTCCTTTCGCGCGATCAAGCGATCCGGCGTTTGCTTGACTTTGTCATCACTCTTGTAGCTCCGGCTGCCCAATACCGCTTTTGCAATCAAGCCGGGATAAGCCTCCAAGGCAACTCGCAAGGTGGAATCTGCCTCGGCAGGTTGTGTCTGCAGACCTGGAAAGTACGCGCCCGCCTCCATCAAACGGGGCACGCCTGCATGCAACATAAATGCGACAGGTGGGTTGACCCACTTCATAGATGGGCTGGACTTCGCAGGAAGATCGGTCGCACGGTGGGCGAATTTGCCACCTACGGGGCGCGCGTTGCAAAAGGAAGCGAAGGCGGCGCGGACCACATCGCGGTCCAAAGCCGCGTAGTACCTTATGCAAGGCTCCCATTCCATGGGCCACCCTAATGCGACGACCAGTTCGCGCGGTAAGCCAAAAGGCAGGTCAAAAGCGCCGACCCATGCAGGCTCACGTTCGAGATACGTTGAAAACTCGTCCAGTGACGCGAGTTGTTCCAGACCATGCAGAACTACCCGGCCTCCAAACTGCGCCCCCTTGGCGCACACGATACCTTTGCGCTTGGAGGGACTGCTGGAAAAATCACAACCGATCAGTACACGCATAAACCATCTAGAGCGAACAAGTAAGCTGCCCTCGGGCTATCTCAGTGACAAACCCACCCGAGGTTTGTCACTGCAGGCGTCATCAAGCACGCCCGATAATGGAAGCCGTCGCCATGAGCTCTTCCAGTAGTGCCAAAGACACTTTGCCAGACACCGAGTAAGGGTCCAACTCTGGACGCTCTGCGTACTTCAGCAGAATGTTGGTGTTGATTTTGGACATGTTGACCTGTCCCATCGTCCAGCCACCAAAGCGGCGCTCCGTGATTTCCTCGTAGTGCAGCAACACGACGTCTTTGTGACGGCTGTCTTTTTGGATATGGCCGTACAACTCACTGACGGCCATGCGCCCGCCTTCAATAGCCTGCAAGAAAATACCGCCCCCGTAGCACAGGATGCCGGTGATGCCACATGTCGGGTTGTAGTTGCGCGATTGTGAAAGGATGGCCTCAATCGCATCGGGATTAGAGTCAATCGCGCGGCTGGCGTAAAGCAAACGAACCAACATGGCATTAGCCTTTCTGGGGAATGAGGGAGAGAAATTCACGACGCAGGTTAGGGTCTTTCAAGAAGACGCCGCGCATGACTGAGTTGATCATTTTGCTGTCCATGTCCTTGACGCCGCGCCAAGCCATGCAATAGTGGCTGGCTTCCATGACGATGGCCAAACCATCGGGCTGGGTCTTTTCCTGGATCAGGTCGGCGAGTTGCACCACAGCCTCTTCCTGAATCTGGGGACGCCCCATGATCCACTCGGCCAAACGCGCGTATTTGGACAAACCGATCACATTGGTGTGCTCATTGGGCATCACGCCGATCCAGATTTTTCCGATCACCGGGCAAAAGTGGTGGCTGCATGCACTGCGGACCGTAATGGGCCCGACGATCATCAACTCATTGAGGTGACCGACGTTGGGGAATTCAGTGATGGTGGGCGCCGGCACATAACGGCCGCGGAACACCTCATTGAGGTACATCTTGGCCACACGCCGCGCGGTGTTGTCGGTGTTGTGGTCATTTTCAATGTCAATCACCAAGCTGTTCAACACACCGCGCATTTGCACTTCGACCTCATCCAGCAGAGTTTCAAGCTCGCCGGGCTGAATAAATTCAGAGATGTTGTCATTGGCATGGAAGCGCTTGCGAGCAGCTTTCAATCGTTGGCGGATTTGTGTGGAAAGTGGAGTTCCTTCCAGCGCGTCTGTAGAGCTCATAAGGGGTTTTGATGTCATGAAAGTTTTGTGATGGTACCAGCGATTGGAATTTAATGTTTTTAGCCAAACGCCCTTATAAACCTTGCACCTATCGCTATATATTTAATAGCGTCGCCCACTAAATAGCAAGATTAGACGCATCACCCCGTAGGCCAGACGATCAAACACACGCTCAAACCAAGGGCGACGGGCATCTGCCATCAGATCCCAAGGCCGGGTATGACCCTGAATCACCTGCTCCAGGGCTCCGGACAAGCGGCCTGCAAACTTTTCGTCGTGCACCACCACATTGGCTTCTCTCGCCAGAAGCAAGCTCAAGGGATCGAGATTGGACGACCCAACGGTAGCCCACACTCCGTCGACCACCGCTACCTTGGCATGCAAAAAACCGGGCATGTATTCACGGATCTCTACCCCCCGCGCGGCCAAAAGGCTCAGCATCGGGCGGGCCGCGTGGTACTGCATGAAATATTCGTATTGACCTTGCACTACAACCTGCACACGCACCCCACGTTTCACAGCATGGATCAGTGCCCGCCGCAATCGACCACCGGGTAAAAAATAGGCATTCGCCAGCACCACGTGTTCACGAGCAGCGCCAATCGCCTTGAGATAGCTCCGCTCAATCGTCGTGCGATTGCGCACGTTATCGCGCAAGAGCAAGGCAGCCAGCACGCTGCCATCATCCGCTTTGGAAACGCCCGGCGCATCGCTTGGCGGAGGCAAAAGCCGAAAGGCCTTCCAGCTTTGTCGGACACGGCCCCACTGAAGAGACTCCAACTGCCGGGTCGCTTGCAGACGGGCCCAAAACTGGGCCATCACCGCATGACATTGGGCGACCAAGGGGCCTGTCACCGCCACGGCGTAATCGAGTCGCGGCACACTGAGTGCGCCAAAGTGGGGGTCCAGCCAGTCATCCAGGATGTTGATACCGCCACAAAACGCCCGCTGCCCATCGACCACACACAATTTGCGGTGCAGACGCCGCCACCGGCCAGGAATCAACACCCCCGTGTAGCCGAAGGGTGCGTAGCGGTGCCACTGCACTCCACACTGGCGCCAACGCTCCATCCAATGGGCGGGCAGATAGGGGGTCCCCACACCATCCATCACAACAAACACCGCAACCCCGCGCTGCGCTGCGCAGGCCAAGGCTTTGGCCACATCGGCTCCCTGCCCATTGAAGTCAAAGATGTAGGTTTCCATTCGCACCTCGTGCTGGGCAGCGTCAATGGCCCCCACCAGCGCCGGAAAAAACTCATCTCCGCCACTCAACAAATGCAGCACATGGCCTGATCTGACCTCGGGAGGCTTCAGCATGCCGGCCACTCCGTGGGCAAATTCCACTCCGTCACCAAAGGCAGGTGATCTGACATGCGCGCCCACTGCGGGCCGCGCGGCACATGAGAGACCTTGGGCAATAGGCCCCGGCCCAGCACATGATCCAGTTGCACCAGCGGCAGTCGGGAGGGAAAGGTCGCGCATCGGCGGGCCACAGGAGCCTGCAGTTCAGAGCCTGCCAGTTGCTTCGCCACCCAAGGGCCAAGGTCATTGAAGTCACCCGCGACCAGCAGCGGGCAGTGCCGCGGTATCTCACGCTCCACATAGCGAGCCAGTTGCTGCAGTTGACGTGCTCGGCTCGACCGGATCAGCCCCAAATGGACTACCAGCACATGCACACTGCGGCCCGCCACATCCAACTCCACATGCAAAAGCCCCCGCTGCTCCAAGCGATGGTCAGACATATCTTCGTGTTGATGCGTCAGCACCGGCCATCGCGACAGCAAGGCATTGCCGTGCTCACCGTGGCGAGTGACGGCATTGGTGCGGTACACCACGTGGTAGCCCTCGGGAGCCAGAAAGTCGGCTTGGGGCGCCTCGGGCCAATGCGGGAAATGCCGGGATTCACCGTGGTGCATTTTGCGAACCTCTTGCAAACACAGCACATCGGCCTCCATGCCGGCCATCGCATGGCTGAGGTTGTGAATCTCCAAACGACGCATCGGACCAACACCCTGTACTCCCTTGTGGATGTTGTAAGTCACAACGCGCAAATTTGTCATGCCTAGCTCCTCCTCAATGGCAGCCGATCCTGGTGCATGAGCATCAAGATGGCCTCTGCATTAGAAGGAGAAAAGCAGAGATCCGCCGCATCCGTCATGGGCAACCAACAGCTGTCCGTGTGCTCTGTCGGGCTCAAATGAACATCGGGCTTGTGTGTAACTGCCAAGCCAAACACCCGCTCGGTGTTGTGCGTAACGCCAGGGGGGTATCGGTGGAGCCAGCGGGGATAAATCGGGTAGATGTTCTCCAGCCCCCAATCGACCAGCCCTTGCTCGAAGGGCCCGCCGGGTCGGCAGTCGAGGCCCGTCTCCTCCCAGACCTCCCGGGCTGCTGTGACGGCCCAGCTCTCCTCTGGAAAGTCTTTGGCCCCCGTCACGGATTGCCAAAAGGGTGGAGCCAAGGGGTCAGGCTCCACACGGCGTATCAGCAGTACCTCGTGCTGGGGCGTGTAGATCACCACCAAGACCGACTGAGGAATTTTGTACGGCAACGTCATGGGCCTCGCAATAAAAAAAGGCGCCATAGAGGCGCCCTTTCATTGTGCACGACCCGCTGACGGGCCCACCACGTTTCAGGCTGTTTTGGCCAAATCCACATTGCGCAAGCGGATGTGCAGTTCGCGCAGCTGCTTTTCGTCCACCGGGCTCGGCGCCTGCGTCAACAAACATTGCGCGCGCTGGGTCTTGGGGAAAGCAATCACGTCACGGATCGACTCGGCACCTGTCATCAAGGTCACGATACGGTCCAGACCGAAGGCCAAGCCACCGTGTGGAGGCGCGCCGTACTGCAAGGCATCGAGCAGGAAGCCGAACTTGAGTTGGGCTTCTTCCGGTGTGATCTTCAGGGCATCGAACACCTTTTGCTGCACATCAGCACGGTGGATACGGACAGAGCCGCCGCCCATTTCCCAGCCGTTCAACACCATGTCGTAGCCTTGCGAGATGCATTTCTCGGGCGCAGTGACCATCCAGTCTTCGTGACCGGCCTTGGGGGCTGTGAACGGGTGGTGCACGGCGGTGTAGCGCCCGTTTTCCTCGTCGAATTCGAACATGGGGAAGTCGACCACCCACATCGGACGCCAGCCGGCCGTGAACAAACCGTTCTTCTTGCCGAACTCGCTATGCCCGACCTTCAGGCGCAGGGCACCGATCGCGTCGTTGACGATCTTTTCTTTGTCTGCGCCGAAGAAGATCAGATCGCCGTTCTGGGCACCAGTGCGCTCCAGCACAGCTGCCAAAGCCGCGTCGTGGATGTTTTTCACGATGGGGCTTTGCAGGCCATCACGACCCTTGGACAGGTCGTTCACACGGATGTAGGCCAAGCCCTTGGCTCCGTAGATCTTGACAAACTCGGTGTAAGCATCGATTTCGCCACGGCTGATACCACCGCCCTCCACCGAGCCACCGGGAATGCGCAAGGCCACCACACGGCCGCCCTTCATGGTGGCGGCGCCGGAGAAGACCTTGAAGTCCACATCCTTCATGACGTCGGTGAGCTCGGCAAACTCGAGGTTCACGCGCAAGTCAGGCTTGTCGGAGCCGTACAAGCGGGCTGCGTCCTGGTAGGTCATGACCGGGAATTCACCGAGGTCCACACCAATGGTGTTCTTGAACACGGTGGTGATCATGCCTTGGAACATGTCACGGATGTCCTCTTCCGTCAGGAACGAGGTTTCGATATCGATCTGGGTGAATTCGGGCTGGCGGTCAGCGCGCAAGTCTTCGTCGCGGAAGCACTTGGTGATCTGGTAGTAGCGGTCAAAGCCCGCCACCATCAACAACTGCTTAAACAGCTGGGGCGACTGGGGCAGCGCAAAAAATTGGCCATCGTGCACACGGCTTGGCACCAAGTAGTCGCGCGCGCCTTCGGGCGTGCTCTTGGTCAACATCGGGGTTTCGATATCTACAAAACCGTTGGCGTCCAAAAACTTGCGCACTTCCATCGCCACGCGGTAGCGCAGCATCAGGTTGTTTTGCATGTAGGGGCGGCGCAGATCCA
>DAINNP010000091.1:0-8330 GCA_036735785.1 Rhodoferax sp.
TGGTGGAAGATCATCAGCGGCAGCAGCATCATGCCCACCTGCGGGGCGGCAAACAGCACTTTGGCCATGGGCACACCGCTGGCCAGACTCTTCTTGGAGCCGCAAAACACGATGGTGACCTCGTCCTCCTTAGAGAAGCCGAGTTTGCGGCTGGTCATGGTGGTAATCCACAGCACCAGCGCCAGCAACACGCAGCAAGCCACCGTGAGCACCAGCAACATGGGCAGGGGTACCCGGGTCCACAGCCCTTCGATCACTGCGGCACTGAAGGCGGTGTAGACCACCAGCAAGATCGAGCTCTGGTCCACCATGCGCAAAGTAGCGGCGTGTTTTTTGACGAAGTTGCCAATCACAGGCTGCATGAGCTGACCCAGGGCGAAGGGCAACATCAACTGCTGCATGATGTGCAACACCGCATCCCAGGTGCTGGTGCCCGCCACTTCTCCGGGCACTATCAACCAACTCACCAGCAAGGGCGTCAAAAACACCCCGATCAAGCTGGAGGCTGACGCACTGCACACCGCCGCCGCCACATTGCCCCGCCCCATGCCGGTAAACGCAATAGCCGATTGCACCGTGGCCGGCAAGACGCACAAAAACAGCATGCCCAGCGCCAGCTCAGGGTTCAAAAACCAGCCGAACACCGGTTTGAGCAGCACCCCCAGCAAAGGGAACAGAGCAAAAGTAAACGCCAGCACCAGCAAGTGCAGCCGCCAATGGCTCAAGCCCGCCACCACGTTGGCGCGCGAGAGCTTGGCGCCGTGCATAAAAAACAGCAAGGCAATGGCTGCGGTGGTGAGCCACTCAAAACCCTGTGCCACTGCGCCGCGAGCGGGCAGCAAGCTGGCCAATGTGACCACGGCGATCAGGATGAGGGTGAAGTTGTCAGGGAGAAAGCGGGGGCGTTGCATGGGGGCAGAGCATACCTGTGCGGGGGATTACACAAAATCAGCGTCCAGCACCACCCGGTACCGGGCGTTGCCGCTGCGCAGGTGGGCAACGGCCTCGTTCACCCGCGACATGGGGAAATGCTCCACCTGCGGTGCAATGCCGTGCCGCGCGCAAAACTCCATCATTTTCATCAAGGTCACCGGCGACGGCGTGGGCGATGCCGAGATGCTGCGCTGCCACGACAACAAGCTGCTGGTGCGGACCTTCATGGCCTCGGTCACCATGCCCACCAGGTGCAGCCGGCCTTTGGGTGCCAGGGTGCCAATCAAGGCGTCCCACTCCAGACTCGCGCCCACGGTGACCAACAAGAAGTCGAGCTTGCCGGCATGGGCCTTGAGCTCTTTCACATCCACGCTGGACACGGTGCGGTGCGCGCCGAGTGCCAGCGCCTCTTCGCGCTTGGAAGGGCTGGAGGTAAACGCGGTCACGTCACACCCCCAAGCCTTGGCAAACTTGACTGCTAGGTGGCCCAAGCCGCCAATGCCCACCACGCCAACCCGGTCGGTGGGCTTGATGTCGTGAATCACAAAAGGCAAAAACGCCGTGCCGCCCCCGCACATCAGGGGCCCGGCCGACGCCGGGTCGAGCCCTGCGGGCAAAGGCAAGGCCCAGCTCCAGTGGGCGCGCACTTTGTCCGCAAACCCGCCATGCCGCCCTATGATGGTGGGCTGCCGCGTCGCACACAGGTTTTGTTCGCCCCCTTGGCAAAACTGGCAGTGCTGGCAGCTGTTGCTGTGCCAGCCCAAGCCCACCCGCTGGCCTATGGCCCGGCCTTTGACCTGCGCGCCGATCGCCACAATCGTACCGACCACCTCGTGGCCCGGTACCACCGGGTATTGGGTGGGAAACCACTCGCTATCGACCATCGCGAGGTCGGAATGGCAGATACCGCAGTACTCCACGGCAATCTCTACCTCTTCACCCCCCATGGTGCCGGGGTCGAAGTCGAGGCGAACCAGGTCTGCACTTTTGCCGGGGGCTGCCCAGCCGCGGAAGTTGGTCATATCAATCTCCTGAATAGGGGGTGTCGCGGGCGCGCCTGCACGCGCGAGCCCGCAGGGTACAACGAAGGCTTGCCCGGCGGCAGTGGGTTTGTAACCCTCGCGACTGCGCCACTTCGGCGGATAATCCGGCCGGCGCCGGCAACCCGCCGCGCGCGCCCACCAGCCTGAGAAGCCCCTCTATGCATCGCGTTGCCATCAGCAGCACCGGCCTGTTTACGCCGCCGGACGTCATTACCAACGCGGAGTTGGTCGCCAGCTACAACGCCTATGCCGCGCTGCAGAACGCGCAATTTGCCGACGAAATAGCTGCTGGCAGCCGCACCACTCTGACGGACTCCAGCGTCGAGTTCATCGAAAAAGCCTCAGGCATCCAGCGCCGCTATGTGATGGAAAAAACCGGGGTGCTGGACCCCGAGCGCATGCGCCCGCACTTCACGCCCCGCCCGGATAGCGAGTTGTCGTTGATGGCTGAAATTGCCGTCAAAGCCTGTCAGGACGCACTGCACAAGGCAGGCAAAACCGCCGCCGATGTAGACGGCGTGATTTGCGCCAGCGCCAACATGCAGCGCCCCTACCCGGCCATGGCTATCGAAATCCAGACCGCCTTGGGCGTGCAGGGCTACGGTTTTGACATGAACGTGGCCTGCTCTTCCGCCACCTTTGCGCTGGAGCAAGCGGTGAACGCAGTGCGCTGCGGCAGCGCCCGCGCGGTGCTGGTGGTGAACCCCGAGATCACTTCCGCGCACCAAGCGTGGATTGACCGGGACTGCCATTTCATCTTTGGCGATGTGTGCACCGCCATTCTGGTGGAGCGGCTGGACCTCGCACCCGCCGGTAGCTTTGAAGTGCTGGGCACCAAGCTGCTGAGCACTTTCAGCAACAACATCCGCAACAACAACGGCTTCATGTCGCGCTCGGAAGACCGCAACCCGGACGACCGCGACCAGCTCTTCCGCCAGGAGGGCCGCAAGGTATTCAAAGAGGTGTGCCCCATGGCTGCCGAGCACATCGAACAGCACCTGAACTCGCTGGACCTGACGCCGCAACAGGTGCGCCGCTTTTGGCTGCACCAAGCCAACCTGGGCATGAACCAGCTGATTGCCAAAAAACTCTTGGGGCGGGAGGCGACGCTGGATGATGCGCCGGTGATTCTGGACGAATTCGCCAACACAGCGTCGGCGGGCTCCATCATCTCTTTCCACCGCCACCACGCTGACATTGCAGCGGGTGAGGTGGGCGTGATCTGCTCATTCGGAGCAGGCTACTCGATTGGTAGCGTGGTGGTGAAGCGCCTGTAAGGCCAGGCGCTTCAGGCTTGCGCCCCTTAGTTCAGGGGACGCTTGAGGCGCATTTCCTCAATTTTGACGGCACCGATCTGCACGGTTTTGGCGGTGTTCATTTCGCGCTTGAAGCCGGCGAGCTCGTGGAAACGCATGGCGCGCTCGTTGGCAATCGGCAGCCACACGCTCACGTTGGCGCAACCCTCTTCGAGCAGGCCTTCGCGGGCAGCGTCCCACAGGGCCAGGCCTACGCCTTTGTCCCAGTGGCTGGAGGCCACGTAAATGGCCCAAATTTCGCCCATGGTCGGTGGGGTACCCTTGTCACGCGAGCGGTCAAAACCCACGAATCCGACGATCTTGTCGTCATCCAGAGCCACTTGAACCTGGGGTTCAGCGTACTCAATCGCTTCGCGCCAGTAAGCCTGGCGCTTGTCCAAGGGGGTCACGGGAACCGGTGTATCGGCCAGCATGCTTTTGAAGGCTTCGCGAACAGAAGAGTTGTGGAGCTCAGCGATGGCTTTGGCATCACGTAGTGTGGCGGGGCGAACCTTGAAAGTAGTCGTACTGGACATGTCTAACGCAAACTCAAGCAAAATTGAAAAAAAGAGCGTGATTGTCGCAGCATTCAAGAATCGACTCTCATGGCCCTTTTTTTGCCCCATCACAGGTCGCCCAAACAGGCTTGCAGATCCCATCCATGACCCCGCCCCGCAACGCCACCTACACCATAACCGTGCTGCCAGACGGCCTGAGTTTTCAGAGCGATAGTGTCAGCAGCGTGCTGGAATCCGGCTTGGTGCAGGGGGTCGAGTTGCCGAGTTCATGCCGCAACGGCACCTGCAGGGCCTGCATTTGCAAATTGGTGTCCGGGCAGTTGCGCTATCGCGTTGATTGGCCGGGCCTGAGTGCCGATGAAAAGAGCGAAGGCTGGTGCCTGCCGTGTGTGGCCGTCGCCCAGAGTGATTTGCTACTTGAGCAGCCGTTTGCCTCTGCAACCGAGAGTCAGGGCAGCCCCTAACCCCCCTACTGAGACCTAGGGTCACCACCATTGCAGGGGCACTGGTGCCAGCCCAACAATCAAGTCAACGATTGAGGGGAGTCCATGCAAACAATTGCACTGCAGCCTGCCGACCTTCCTTTGGCTTGCCTGTACCGCTGGGAGCAAGAGCGCCCGGATGCGGTCTATCTCTCGCAACCCATGCGGGGCGGGCAAGTACTGGACCTGACCTGGGCCCAAGCGGCCAGCCAGGTGCGGCGCATGGCCCAATGGCTGCAAAGCCAAGGCTGGGCCACGGGCAGCAGAGTCGCCATCATCGGCAAAAACAGCGCTCACTGGATCCTGGCAGACTTGGCAATCCAAATGGCGGGGTATGTGTCGGTACCGATCTACCCCACCTTCAATGGCGAGGCCCTGAGCTACATCCTGCTGCACAGCGAGAGCAAGGCGCTTTTCATCGGCAAGCTCGATGACACCAGCAACCTGCAAAGCGGTATCCCCCCGGAGCTCCCCCTGATTGCGCTGCCCTTGGCACCCACTATGCACGCTCACCAATGGACCGAGCTGATCAACACCACCAGTCCGCTCAAAACCTGCCCTGAGCCTGCGGGCGAGAGCATCAGCACCATCATTTACACCTCGGGCACCACAGGCACCCCCAAAGGCGTGGTGCACAGCTTCAACAGCATGGCCTGGGGCGTGAGCTGTGCAACACGCCGCTTCCCGATGGACATCAACGACCGCTACATCTCGTATTTACCTTTGGCCCATGTGGCGGAGCGCATGCTGATTGAGCAGGCCTCGTTGCGCTATGGCGGACGCATTTTTTTTGCCGAGTCGCTGGACACGTTTTTGCAAGATCTCCAGCGTGCGCGGCCTACGGTGTTTTTCTCGGTCCCACGGCTGTGGGTGAAGTTTCAACAAGGGGTGCACAGCAAGGTGCCGGCACCCAAGCTCCGGTTTTTGCTCAGCCTGCCCGTCGTGGGCCATTTAGTGCGCCGCAAGATTTTGAAAGGCCTGGGTTTGGACCAATGCCGCATCGCCGCGGGCGGGGCTGCGCCCATGCCCGCCGATGTGCTGCAGTGGTACCGCCGCTTGGGGCTTGATCTGGTCGAGGTCTATGGCATGACCGAGAACAGCGGGGTCTCGCACTCCACCCTGCCCGGTTCGCGCCAAACCGGCTCCGTCGGTTTGGCCTACGACGACGTAGAAACCCGCTTGGATCCGACCACCGGCGAGATCCAGATGCGTTGCCAAGCCTTGATGAAAGCCTATTACCGCGAACCCGAGCTCACGGCCACTGCACTCACCCCGGACGGATGGCTGCGCACCGGCGACAAAGGCGTCATGGACAGCCAGGGTTTTTTGAGCATTACCGGTCGGGTCAAAGACCTGTTCAAGACCAGCAAAGGCAAATACATTGCGCCGGCACCCATCGAAGACAAGCTCGTGGCCCACGATGCGGTCGAGGCCTGTGTAGTCACCGGCGCCCACTATGCCCAGCCGTTTGCCCTGATCATGCTGTCACCGGATGCGGCCGCAGAGAGCCAATCCGCCGCGGGCCGCCAAGCCTTGGAGGCCGATCTCCAGCAGCACTTGCAACAGGTCAACAGCCATCTGGAGCCCCATGAAAAGCTGGATTTTCTGATCGCTGTGGCAGAGACATGGACATCAGAAAACGGTTTGGTCACCCCGACCCTGAAGGTCAAACGCGCCAGCATCGAAGCGAAATATGGCCCCTCCTATGAGCGGTGGTTGAATCAACACCGAGAGGTCGTCTGGGCAGACCAGCCAAGCTGAAGCTGCTACGGTAAGCTTGCTTCATGCAAGCAAATCCCAGTCCCCGCAAGCGCAAGCTGTTCATGGCGCTACTTGGTGGGTGGCTCGCACTGGGGGCATTACCCACCACGAGCCTGGCCTTTGAGAACACCATGGCAGAGCGCACCCGCGCCTGCACCGCCTGCCACGGCGACCAAGGCCGGGCAGGGCCGGATGGCTACTACCCGCGCCTGGCCGGAAAGCCCGCTGGGTATCTGTACAACCAGCTGGAGAATTTTCAGCAGGGTCGGCGCCAATACGGGTTGATGCAAGGTCTGATCGATCCCTTGAGTAGCGGTTACTTGCGCGCCATGGCGGTGTATTTTTCAGAGTTGCATATCCCTTACCCCCCACCGGCAACCGCCACTGCACCCCCTGCCGTGCTGGCAAGCGGCAGAACCTTGGTGCTGGAGGGCGACGCCAAGCGCGGCCTGCCGGCCTGCGTCAGCTGCCACGGCCAAGTCTTGACGGGAGTACAACCGTTCACGCCCGGGTTGCTGGGCCTTCCGCGCGACTACCTCAACGCCCAACTGGGCGGATGGCAAACCGGCCAACGCAAAGCCCATAGCCCCGATTGCATGGCCACGATTGCCAAACGCCTGAGCGATGCCGATGTCAATGCCATTTCGCAATGGTTGTCCTCCCAGCCTGTCCCCGCCAACAGCACGGCAGTAGCCTTGCGACCTGCCCAGCCGGGTGGCACACCGGCACTGCCGGACTGCGGGAGCGCACCATGACAACAACACCCTCTGTAAACCGCACCGCTCCCAAACCGTGGCGATGGCTCCTGCTGGCGCTCGGGCTCTGTTTGCTGCTTTTTGTGCTGGTTGCTGAGGTCATTGCGCCCGCGGTCCGCAAAGGCAGCGCGCCCTCGGTGCCACCTGTCGCAGCGCCCGACACCGCTTTGGTGCAGCGCGGCGCCTATCTCGCGCGCCTCGGCAACTGCGCGCAGTGCCACACAGCACGTGGCGGCGCCGACTATGCGGGTGGCAATGCCCTGCTCACTCCATTCGGCAGGGTGTACCCGGGCAACCTCACCCCGCACCGCACCACGGGCTTGGGCGCCTGGAGCGCGGCAGATTTCCGGCGCGCGATGCACCAAGGCATCCGGCCTGATGGGCGGGTGCTGAACCCTGCCTTTCCCTACACCAGCTACACCCGCATTACGCAAAGCGACAGTGATGCCCTTTTTGCGTTCTTGGGCAGCCTTCCCGCCGTGGACGCCCCGCACAGGGCCCACGAGCTCCCCTGGCCTTTGGGCACGCAGACCGCGCTGACAGCCTGGCGATGGCTGCACTTCTCCGAAGCCCCCGACAGCCCCGGCACTCCGGAAGCCGACACCAGCCCCTCCGCCCGGCGCGGCGCAGCCCTGGTGCAAGGGCTGGGACACTGCGCCGAATGCCACACCCCCCGCAATCGCTTGGGGGGCCTGCGCTCATCACAAGCGTGGAGCGGCGCGCTGATGCCCGATGGCCTGTGGTACGCCCCGGCCCTGAACGACAACACCGAAGCCGGACTCGCTGGCTGGAACACTGCAGACATTGCAACGCTGCTCACACACGGGCAGCGGCGGCAGGCCTATGTGGCCGGCCCGATGGCGGAGGTAGTGCGCAACAGCACCCAGTACCTGAAAGCCGCAGATGCCGAGTCCATCGCGCTGTACCTGCAGACATTGGCGCCAGCAACCCCTGCGGCGGTCAAATCGCCTGCAAGTACCGACACTACGCCCCCCTCTCCCTTGGGCGCCAAAATTTACGAGAACCAATGCGCACAGTGCCATGGCAAACAAGGCGAAGGGGTTGCTGACGCCTACCCGGCACTCGCAGGCAACCGCTCGGTGCTGATGAGCAACACCAACAACCTCACACTCATGGTGCTGCGCGGTGGCTATGGCCCCTCTACAGCCGGCAAACCGCAGCCGCACGGCATGCCGCCCTACCAGCTCAGCCTGAGCGACGCAGAGGTGGCTGCAGTGTTGAGTTTCATCCGCAAAAGCTGGGGGAACGCAGCCGCTCCAGTGACTGAGTTTGATATAAACAAGATCCGCAATTCACCCATCCGATAGGCCTCCCATGCAGCTTTATTTCCGACTAGTTCCCTTGTGCAGTGCCTTGACTCTGGCGGGCTGTGCAAGCCTGCCTTCGGGCGGCCCCAAAGCAGATGTGGAATACGCCATCACCATCCTCCACACCAACGACCATCATGGCCGTTTTTGGAAGAACCGTGATGGCGAATACGGCATGGCGGCCCGCAAAACTGTGGTCGATCAAATTCGCCAAG
>DAINNP010000092.1:0-8307 GCA_036735785.1 Rhodoferax sp.
AGGAACTGCTCCATGTCTTTCATGATGTCCTCGCGCGAGAGCAAAAACTCCAGCTCCCCTTGGCGGTCTTTGTACTTGGCAAGCTGTTGGCGAAGAAACGGTTTCATGAGAGTGCAATCTGGAAGTCGGGTTACGCAACGCCGGTAAGGCCCAAGTCGAAGCGAAAAAACAAAATGTGGCTGTTAAAGCCCCCCTCTCGCCCTATGGGGGAGAGGGGTTGGGGGAGTGTGGGCGTCCGCGCAGCTAACGCTTGTTCCGCAAGAAAAAGTGTGAAATCGCGTTGCCCGCCCGTTCGCGGGCTGAAGCGTCCCCGGCATGCAGCTCCGCCATGGCGCCATGCAGCATCTTCTGGCTCAGGCCTTTGGCCAGGGCTTCGAGCACTGCGTCCACATCTTCGCCCTTGGCCAGCATCTTGCGGGCGCGGGCCAGTTCCATGGCGCGCCATTCTTCGGCTTGGGCGTTGAGCTGCTGGATCAGGGGCACGGCGCTGCGCTGGTCCACCCAGTGCATAAAGCTTTGCACCCCGGCGTCCACAATGGCCTCGGCTTGAGCCACGGCGGCTTGGCGGTTGGCTTGGGCGGTTTGCACCACGCCGGCCAGGTCGTCGACGGTGTAGAGGTACACATCGCCCAGGGCTTTGACTTCGGGTTCGATGTCGCGCGGCACGGCCAGGTCAACCATGAACATGGGGCGGTGTTTGCGTTTTTTCAGTGCCCTTTCCACCGCACCCAAGCCAATGATGGGCAGGGTGCTGGCGGTGCAGCTGATGACCGCATCAAACTCGTGCAGCCGCTCGGGCAAGTCGGCCAGGCGCATGACCTCGCCACCGAAGCGGCTGGCCAGCTTTTCGCCCCGCTCTAGCGTGCGGTTGGCAATCGCGATGGCTTTGGGGTTCTTGGCCGCAAAGTGCGTGGCGCAGAGCTCGATCATTTCGCCCGCACCCACAAACAGCACCTTCACCTTGGCCAGGTCTTCAAACAAATTACCGGCCAGGCGCACGGCGGCGGCGGCCATGCTGATGCTGTGCGCGCCGATCTCGGTGGAGGTGCGCACCTCTTTGGCGACTGCGAACGAGCGCTGGAAAAGCTGAGAAAGCGTGGTGCCCAAAGCGCCTGCCTCGTCAGCGACTCGCACCGCGTCTTTGAGCTGCCCCAGGATTTGCGGCTCGCCCAGCACCATGCTGTCAAGGCCACTGGCCACGCGGAAGGCATGGCGGGCTGCTTCCTGGTCTTCCAGGCGGTAGGTGTGGGAGCGCAGTTCGTTGGCCGAGATGCCACCGCTTTGGGCCAGCCAGGCGAGGGTATGGTCTAGCGCAGCTTCATCGCCGGCGCAGTAGATCTCGGTGCGGTTGCAGGTGGAGACGATGGCCGCTTCCGGGGGGCGTGCCATGCTCTGGCGCAGGCCGTGGAGCTGCGGTGCGATCTGGTCACTGGCGAACGCAAACCGGCCCCGCATATCCAGCGGTGCGGTGGTGTGATTGATGCCTAATGCCCAGACTGCCATATGTTTAGACGCCGATTATAAAATCCAGCGTCTACCCACCCCGCCAAAGCCGCACTAAAGCCACACTTGGCCTTTGCAATGACCGCCATGGGCCCACTCGATCTCCTGAACCACCTGTTGAATTTTGCGGCCCCTGCCTTGTTTGTGGGGCTTCTGCTGGCACTGCTGGCGCCACTTTTGTATAAAAAAGTGCCGGTGGTGCACGGTCTGCGTGCGCAGGTAGCTATTAATTTTGTAGCGGGTCTGGTGGCCTTGGTGGGCGGTCTCGTGTTCTTCGGGCGCGACGGCAAGATGCTCAGCTACGGCGCCATGGTGCTGGCCTGTGCCGCCAGTCAGTGGTGGGCCATGCGCCGCTGAGCGGCAGCCCCGTCGTTTCTTTTTGGTTATTCCCCTTATTTGTTTTTGGCAGGAGTTGCATGTCTTCACGTTTCAAGGCGGTTTTGTTTGACCACGATGGCACCCTGGTCGACTCCGAGGCGGTGCACCACGCACTATGGAACCAGGTGCTGCAGCCCTATGGCGTGGAGATTCCGCGGGACGTGTACATGCAGCATTACTCCGGCGTGCCCGCGCTGGCCAACGGGGAAGACGTGCGTCAGCGCTACGGCCTGTCGCCCAGCGCCGAGGCCCTGGCAGAGGCCAAAAACAGCGCGGCAGCGCTGTATCTGCAAACCCACGCCTTCCCGCTGATGCCCGGCGTGCGCGAATCACTGGCCCGCCTGAACGCTGCCGGTCTGCGCAAAGGTGTGGTCACCGGCGCACGCATGTTTGCCATTGCCGCCACCTTGCGCTCGCACGCCATGGCGCCGGAGTTTGAGGTGGTGGTGTCTGCCGATGAGGTGGTGCACAGCAAGCCGGCCCCCGACTGCTACCTGCTGGCACTGCAGCAGATGGGCCTGCGAGCCAGCGAGGCCGTGGCATTTGAAGATACCGAGCACGGCGTGGCGTCTGCCATCGCGGCGGGGCTGGCCTGTGTGGCGATTCCAACCCCGATGTCGGCGGGACAAGACTTCAGTGCCGCCACCGTGCTGCTGCCCGATATGGAGTCGGCGGTGGATTGGGTGCTGGGCCGCTAGTCCCGGCACGGCTCAGGGCTTACGCAAGCGGGCCATGGTGCCGTCTTTGCGCATGGCGCGGATCGTGTCGTCGATCTCGCGCATGCGCCCGACCAGGGGGGAATGCTTGCCGATGCAAACCTTCACATCATCTGTAGCGAGCACCAACGGGATGGCCTTGACGTCATCGTCCAGCCCGAGTGCCTTGATTGCGGGCTCAGCGACATCCTCGACTTCCACAAACACATCGAACCGGCCGGCCAGCAGCATGCGAAAGGCCTGCTCCCGGTCCCGCACGTATTCCACGTGCTGGGAGCCCAGGGTGGCTTTGGTCCAGCTGTTGCCCAAGATGCTGCCGAGCTTGAGGCCTGCGAGATCGGTATTAGCTTGGAACTTAAGGTACTTGGCAAACTGAGGGTGGTCCACGCGTGCGTAGGCGCTCAACCGCGCTTGCAGCAGGGGCTCGGTGCTCGCCACGGTGTATTCCAGACGCGCCGGAGTGGCTGCACTCACAAAACCATCCGCCTCGCCGTGTTGCACCATGGATTGCGCCCGAGCCCACGGGTACGCATGGTGGGTAACGCCCAGTTGGAGCCGCTTGTTGAACAGCTCCTCGACGATGCGGGGCGAGGTGCCGCGCAGCACGCCCTTGTCCAGGTAGGAGAGGGGCGGAAAGTTGTCGGCATACACAAACTTGAAAGTTCGCGTGTCTTTGGCGCGGCTCGTTGTGCTGCCCGTAGCGATAGCCAGTGCGGCCGCCGATAGCAGCCATGTGCGCCTGCTGGGAGGGCCGGGGCTGGCGGAGTCGTCTATCGTCATCGGGGAAGTGTAGAACCCGGCAGCCCACGCGCAAGAGGGCATTCCTGTAGCGCGCTCGCCGCAGGGGCATGTTTACACCGGGCTGAACAAATCCACGCGGTCGGTGATGATGCCGTCGGTGTGCAGGTCCATCAGCCGCTGTGCGGTGGGCTCGTCATTCACGGTGTAGCTCAGGGTGCGCATGCCGGCGGCTTTGGCTTGAGTCACGGTGCTGCTATCCCAGAGCTTGTGGTTGCACACAATGGCTTGGCAGCCCAGGCGCAGGGCGGTCTCGAGCCAGCCGCTCCAGAGTTCGTCCAGCAGGAGGCCGCGGGGCAGCTCTGGCTGGGTGGCTTGGGCGCCTTCCAAGGCTTCGGTGGAAAAGGAGGTCAGCAGTGGCGGCACCGCCTGGCCTGCCCACAGGCGGGCAGCGTGCTGGGCCACGACCTCTCCAGTGTGGCGCTCGGTGCCCGGCGTGGGTTTGATCTCGATATTGAGCAAATAGCCGTTGCGGATGCAGTACTGCGCAATCGCGTCCAGCGTCGGGATGGTTTCACCCGCATACGCGCGGCTGTGCCAGCTGCCGGCATCGAGCTGGCTCAGGGTGGACCAGCTGTGATTGCCCGCAATCGCTTCTTTTGCTATATCTTTGATAGCTACTTGCGCATATTCCACCTGCGCCAGAGCCTGATTGGATGCATTCGTGGTGCGGGTGAGGGTAGCGTCGTGCAGCAAGAACGGCACGCCATCTGCGCTAAGTTTGACGTCGCATTCGAACATGCGGTAGCCGTGGCTGGCGCCCAGGCGAAAGGCGGACAGCGTGTTCTCAGGCGCCAGCTTGCCGGCACCCCGGTGCGCCACCCAGCGCGGGTAAGGCCATGCGGGGAGGTCGAACACGTTCTCTGCCGTCATACCGACTCCAACCGCTTGCCGGTCGTAGCGTCGAAGTGGTGAATGCGGTCAGCGCGCGGCGTCACATGCAGCGTGGTGCCCAGAGCCGGTGCAGGCTGCGACTCTTCGATACGGATGATGACCGTCTCGTCTGCATCCGCGGCGTTCAATTTGTGCGCCCATTTGCCGTAGATCAGGCGCTCGGCGCCCAGCATTTCGACGGCTTCTACTTGCAGAGCCCAGCCGCCGGGGGTGATATCCAGATGCTCGGGGCGGATGCCGGTGATCACACCAGCCTTGGCATCCGGCGCGTTTTTGAGCAGGTTCATGGGCGGCGAGCCGATGAAGCTGGCCACAAAGGTGCTGGCCGGGCGGGTATAGACCTCTTCGGGCGTGCCGAATTGCTCCATCACGCCGCCATTCATCACGATCATGCGTTGGGCCAGGGTCATGGCCTCGACCTGATCGTGTGTCACAAACAGGCTGGTAATGCCCAGCTCGCGGTGCAGCTTCTGGATCTCCAGTCGCGTCTGGGCGCGCAGCTTGGCATCAAGGTTGGAGAGCGGTTCGTCAAACAAAAACACCTGGGGCTGGCGCACGATGGCGCGGCCCATGGCCACACGCTGGCGTTGTCCGCCCGACAGAGCCTTGGGCTTGCGCTCGAGGTAGGGGGCGAGTTCGAGAATCTTGGCGGCTTTGTCGACGCGGCGCTTGATCTCGTCCATGGGCACATTGGCGATCTTGAGGCCGTAGGCCATATTCTCGAACACGCTCATGTGCGGGTAAAGCGCATAGTTCTGGAACACCATGGCAATGTCGCGCTCGCTGGGCTCCAGGTCGTTGACCACGCGCCCGCCGATGGAGATTTGGCCTTCGCTCACTTCTTCCAGGCCGGCCACCATGCGCAATAGCGTGGATTTGCCGCAGCCGCTGGGGCCGACGATGACGATGAATTCACCATCCTGAATTTGGGCATTCACCCCGTGGATGACTTGGTTGGCCGTTTTGCCGTGCCCATAGCGCTTGATGATGTTGTGGAGTTCGATGGAAGCCATAAATTACCGTAATTGGGGTTGTAAGGGGTGACGTCGGGGTGGCGAGGACTTATTTCTCGGTGTCCACCAAGCCTTTGACGAACCACTTTTGCATCAACATGACGACGAGTGCCGGGGGAATCATGGCCAACATGGCCGTTGCCATGACGATGTTCCACTCGGTTTGCGCATCGCCACCAGAAATCATTTGCTTGATGCCGATCACCACGGGGTACATGTTTTCTTCGGTGGTGACCAGCAGGGGCCAGAGGTACTGGTTCCAGCCGTAAATGAACTGGATCACAAACAAAGCGGCAATGCTGGTGCGGGACAGGGGGACCAGAATGTCCTTGAAAAAGCGCATGGGTCCGGCGCCATCGACCCGGGCGGCTTCGACCAGCTCTTCAGGCACCGTCAAGAAAAACTGGCGGAACAAAAAGGTAGCGGTGGCCGAGGCAATCAGGGGAACTGTCAGGCCCGCGTAGCTGTTGAGCAGGCCCAAATCTGCCACCACTTGGTAGGTGGGGCCGATACGCACCTCGACCGGCAGCATCAGGGTCACAAAAATGGCCCAGAAGAAACCCATGCGGAACGGGAAGCGGAAGTACACGATGGCAAACGCCGAGAGCAGCGAGATGGTGATCTTGCCGATGGAGATGGTCAAGGCCGTGATCAGGCTGACCACCATCATGCGGCCCACCGAGGCGTGCGACCCAGAGCCTTGACGCTCGCCACCCAACGCGGTGGCGTAGTTGTCGAGCAAGTGGCTGCCGGGCAGCAGCGGCATGGGCGACTGCACCACCGCGTCGGCGGTGTGGGTGGAAGCCACAAAAGTGATGTAGATCGGGAATGCCACGATGAGCACCCCGATGATCAGAATGGCGTGCGACAAAAAGTCCAGCCAGGGGCGTCGTTCGACCATCAGTAATTCACCTTTTTCTCTACGAATCTAAATTGCACCACCGTCAGGGCGATGACAATGATCATCAGCACCACAGACTGGGCCGCTGAGCCGCCCAGGTCCATGGCCTTGAAACCGTCGAAATACACCTTGTAGACCAGGATGGCGGTGTCTTTGCCCGGGCCGCCTTTGGTGGCCGCATCCACAATCGCGAAGGTGTCAAAAAACGCGTACACGATGTTGATGACCAGCAAAAAGAAGGTGGTGGGCGAGAGCAAGGGGAGCTGTATCGTCCAGAACCTGCGCCAGGGGCGGGCACCATCCATGGAAGCCGCCTCGATCAGCGACTTGGGGATGGACTGCAGACCGGCCAGGAAGAATAAAAAGTTATAAGAAATCTGCTTCCACACCGCAGCCATCACGATCAGCGCCATGGCGTGGTCACTGTTGAGCAGCGGGTCCCAGGACATGCCGAGCTCCCGGATGCCATAGCTGACGATGCCGATGCTGGGCGCAAACATGAACAGCCAAAGCACACCGGCCACCGCAGGGGCCACGGCATACGGCCAGATCAAAAAGGTACGGTAAACGCCAGACCCTTTGACCACCCGGTCGGCAAAAATGGCCAGGGTGAGCGACAGCGTCAAGCCCAGCACCGCCACCAGCAACGAAAAAATCGCCGTCGTTTTGAAGGAGGCGAGGTAGGAGGCGTCGTTCCAGAGATTGCGGAAATTGTCGAGCCCGACAAACACCACCGAGGTGCCGAAGGCATCGCTTTGCTGCACCGATTGCAGCAGCGCTTGCGCTGCAGGCCAGAAAAAGAAGATAGAGATGACGGCCACCTGCGGTGCGATCAACACCCAAGGCAGCCATGCAGATTTGAAAACGACGCGTTTTTCAGCAGCCATATGTCCCGATCAGAAATGCAAAGTGGCGGCATAAGCCGCCACTTGTGAGGAAGTGAAAAACCTTATTGGTTCGCTTTTTCGAAACGCACCAACAGTTCATTGCCGCGGGTCACGACGGAGTCCAGCGCTTCTTTGGCCGTTTTTTTGCCAGCCCAGACTTGTTCGAGCTCTTCGTCCTCGATCGCACGGATCTGGACATAGTTGCCCAAACGGATGCCACGGGATTTTTCAGTGACCTTGCGGATCATCTGGTTCACCGCCACGTCAGTACCGGGGTTCTCTTTGTAGAAGCCCGACTTTTCGGTCAGCTGGAACGCGGCAGTCGTGATCGGCAGGTAGCCGGTACGCTTGTGGCTTGCGGACTGGATTTCAGGCTTGGACAAAAAGTCGAAGAACTTGGCGATGCCTTTGTATTCTTCTGCTTTTTTGCCGGACATCACCCACAGGCTGGCACCACCGATCACTGTATTCTGCGGCGCGCCGGGGACGTCTTGGTAGTGCGGCAGCGGGGCCAGACCGAAGTTGAACTTGGCGTTCTTTTTGACGTTGCCGTAGAAACCGCTGGAGGTGGTCATCATGGCGCACTCACCGGACACGAAGCTGGCCTCAGGCACGTTGCCGCGGCCTTTGTAGACAAAAATGCCTTGCTTGGCCATGTTGGCCAGGTTCTCAATGTGGCGCACATGCAAAGGCGAGTTGATGCGCAAGCGTGCATCCAAGCCAGCCAAACCGTTTTGCTTGGTGGCAAATTCGACGTTATGCCAAGCCGAGAAGCTTTCCAGCTGTGTCCAACCTTGCCACGCGATGGACAGCGGGCACTTGTGGCCGTTGGCCTTGAGCTTGGCACCTGCTAGTGCTACTTCAGCCCAGGTGGTTGGTGCTTTCTCCGGGTCCAGGCCGGCGGCCTTGAACGCATCCTTGTTGTAATAGAACACGGTGGTGGAGCTGTTGAACGGGAAGCTCAGCATCTGGCCATTGGGGGCGGTGTAGTAGCCGGCCACTGCGGGCACGTAGACCTTGGGGTCAAACTTGTAGCCTGCGTCGGTCATGACCTTGCCCACGGGCACGATCGCGTTTTTGCTCGCCATCATGGTGGCAGTGCCGACTTCGAAAACTTGCAAGATGTGCGGGGCATTGCCGGCACGGAAAGCCGCGACCGCAGCGGTCATGGATTCGTCGTAAGTGCCTTTGAAGGTCGGCAGGATGCGGTATTCCTT
>DAINNP010000093.1:0-8287 GCA_036735785.1 Rhodoferax sp.
GCCGGTCAAGATCGTCGTGCCCTTCGCCCCCGGCGCTGGCACCGATGCCATGGGCCGCCTGATGGCCCAAAAGCTGGGCGAGGTCATGGGCGGCAGCTTTGTGGTCGAAAACCGCACCGGTGCTTCCGGTGCGATCGGCACCCAATATGTGGCCCAGCAGCCCGCTGACGGTTACACCTTGCTCCTGGTGGCCTCGCCGTTCACCACGGTTGCCGCTTCATTGCCCACTGCGGGATACGACCCTCTCAAGAGCTTTACCCCGGTGGGCATGATAGCCAGCGGCCCCTTGGTCTGGGCTACGACGCCGCAAACCGGCATCCAGTCCATGCAGGATCTGGTGGTCAAAGCCAAGGCCCAACCCGGTGCGCTGAATTACGGCTCCGCCGGCGCAGGTGGTGTGAACCATCTGGTGTTGGAGCTGCTCAAGGCGCGCACTGGTACTTTTATCACCCATATTCCTTACCGCGGTGTCGCGCCCGCCACGATGGACATGATCTCCGGCCAAGTGCAGTTGGTGACCGGCACCATTCCCGCTTTGCTGCCGATGATCAAGGACGGTCGCGTCAAGCCGCTGGCCGTCACCAGTGCCAAGCGCTCCAGTGCCATGCCCGACGTGCCCAGCATGACCGAGGCCGGGTTCAAGGGTTTTGACGTGCAAAACTTCTTTGCGCTTGCTGCGCCGGCCGGTACGCCCGCTGCCGTGATTGAAAAGCTCAATACCGCCTTGAACAAGGTGGTGGCCTTGCCCGAAGTCCAGGCCCGCTTCAAGGTGGACGCGGTAGACGCCATGCCCGGCACCCCGGCGGCGCAAACCCGCTTTATTGAGGCCGACTACCAAGCCTGGCGCGACGTGGTGCGCAGCCAGAACTTGAAGATCGAATAAGCCCGCGGGCACGCCGCCCGGTTTAGTGGGCGTGCTGCCGCAAAAATTTCAGAAAGCGCGGAAACACATCGTGTGCCGCGTTTTTACCGATGATTACATCCGCATGGCCGTAGCCCGGGATCACTTCTAACTGGTGGCGGCCCGGTGCGAGCTGCTCCAGCCGCTCATGGCACAGCACATTCGAGTCGAGAAACAGGGCGTTTTCTTGCCCTGCGACCAGCAGCATCGGGGTAGAGATGTCGGCGGCGTCTTGCAGGTAGTTGTCAGGCAGCTGGCGGTAGCGCACATCTTTGGGGTCGAACTTCACGGCGGTATTGTTGGCGCTCACCATCTTGCGGATGTGGCGGTAGTAGTGCACGCCGCTGCCACCGAACAAGTCGCCGGTGCGGCGGTGGGTCACGTCGTGCAGGTTTTCATGTCGGAACAAGACCGGGTAGCCGTAGCCCCACATGAAGCTGGTCATGTGGCACTCGGGCACATCGCATTCGCGGTGCACCAAACTCACACCTTTGGCCAAGAGCTTGCCCGGTGACATGCCAGCTTGTTGGCCCCAATCGGGGTTAAGGTAGTCCACCCCCAGCACCGACTCCGCCAGAAAAGGGCCCACCGCCAGTTTGGCCTTGGCAAAGGCTCCCACCTTGGGCGTGAGTGACACGCCATTCACAATCACGCTGCGCACGCCCTCGATGGCTTTGCCGAACAGGCTCATGGCCACCGACAAGGCGCCCAGGCAGTGGCTGATGATGTGGATGCGCGCCTGTGGGCCCACCGCGCGGCGCACTACATCCAGTGCGGCCGGGTTGTCGTAAAGCGCCACGTCGTCCACCGTAAAGCGGTGGCGGGTGTGGTTGTAGGGCTGGCGTTTGCTGATGCGGCCGTCCAGCGTCCACACATCGGTAAAGCCTTCGTCCAGCAGCACCTGGGTCAGGTTCCGGTGCTCGGGCATGATGAACATGTCGCTGGACGCGGTCAGCCCCGGCACCAGCAGCACCACGTCCTTGCAGGGCGCGCGCTGGAAGCGCAGCAAGCTGATGCCCAGACCATCGCCGGTGCTGGCGTAGTGGGTACTGACATTTACGTCTTTTACGCCCTCCAAGCTGTGCAGCGGGATGGTGCGAATGCGGGGCTCGCGCCCATGGCGGCGCGGCAGGCCATGGGTCTCCCACAGCTTGCCCATAAACAAGCGGCCAAAGCGCTGCACCGCGTGCAGACGCTCGCCCAGGGTGGGGGCGTCTGCCTGAAAGGTGGTGAGCTGGTGCAAAAAATCGCGCACCTGAATATGCAATATGCCGCTGGCCAGCAAGGTCGCGGCGCCCTCGTCCGCAGCGCTCACGTACCCGGCGTAAAGGTTCACATACAAAGTTGTGGTGTCTGACCAGGTGTCAAAGCCGAAGTCGTCGCGGATGTCTTTGCGGCCGCAGAGCGTGAGCGCTTGGCCTGCTGAGCTTTCAAACTTCAGGCGGTACAGCATGGTCTTGCGGTCGGCATCGCCGCTGCCGGCAAACAGGTTGAACTCCCCCGCCAACACCGGTTGCCGCCCACCGATGTAGCTCCCCTCCAGATACCCGATAGCCTGCGCATGGTGCGCCGGGTCGGCAATAAAGGTATCCAAGTCGTCGATGCGGATGGTGAGGTGAAACATCAGCGCCAGACCCCCGGCTTTGCCCTCTTCATACCCTTGTTGGCAGGTGTGTTGGCCGGGGCCGATGTAGCCCTTCATTTCCTCGGTGAACTGAAAGGCGACGGGTGTGGGCAATGGCTCAGGCATGGGGTACTCCAAGGGTGTCGTCCGGAACCAGGCCGGTGATGTCCTCTGCAATCCACTCCGCCAGCGCGGTGATGGTGGCGCTCGGGTTGGCCCCCACGCCGGTGGGAAGAATAGAGCCATCGGCCACATACAGGCCGTGGTAGCCGAAGGCTTGCCCCCGCATTCCGGGCAGGCTGCTCACCACTCCCTGGGCGGGTTTTTCGGCCAAGGCACAGCCACCCAAGGGGTGGACCGTGATGTTGTTGCGCACCGGCCAAGCCCAGGTGGGCTGCGGAATGTAGCTCGTCGCCCGGGTGAATTGCTTGAACCGCTCTCCACAGGCCACCATGGCGTCGTAGAGCGGGCGGCTGGTGGTTTGTGGCCAGTCCAGCGCTAGCCTGCCGCGCTTCAGGCTGAGGGTGCCGTCGGCAGCGTCCTGCCCCATGAACAGGAGCACGCTGCTCCGGTACGACACATCGCCCTGCAGCACCGCATTGGCATAGGCGACCACCGAGCCGCTCCATTTGCCAGAAAACAGCTGGTCCACCCAGCGCTGCTTGAAGATTTTTATGGTGCGCGCAATCCGGCTGAACAGATAGCCGGGGCTGGCGGTGGGGCGCAGTCCTTCGACATACCAGGCGGCAAAGGCGGGGTAGGCCGCGTCTTCCAGCATAAAGGCGGGCTGGCCCGGTTGGGGTTGTTGCAAGCCATAGTCGATGTACTGGGTAATCACCGGGCCGTAGTTGGGATCGGCATCTCGCCCACCGCCGGTCACAAACGACAAAAAGTCGCCGTTGCCCGAAAAGCCTTGCCCCAAGCGTTGGCTGAGGCGCGGCAGGGTGCCCAGCGCATCGCGGCAGCGCAGCAGCAGCTCGTTGGTGCCTAGAGTGCCGGCCGACACCACCACCCGATGTGCCATGGCATGCTGCGCTGTGCCTGCGTCGTCGCGGTAGTCGACCCGGTAGCCGTGGCGGCCATCGGCGGTGCTGTCAGTGTTACCGGCTTCATTGAGGGGGGTGATGCAGGTGACCTCACTGCCGGTTTCTACCAAGGCGCCATGCTGCTTTTCTGCAGCGTACAGGTAGTTCAGGTCGAGCGTGTTTTTGGCGTGTACGTTACAGCCCACATCGCATTCGCCGCAATAGGTGCACGAGGTTTGCACCGCGCCAAAGCGGTTGCGCTCCTGCTCGCCGATCGGCAATGGGCCGCTCTGGCGATTCGCGTAGCCCTTGCCAAAAAATACACATATATCGGCAGCCCGGCTGGTGCCGCCATCGGCTCGGGCAAAGTCGGCATACAGGCCGGTGCGCTGAATGGTCCGGCGGGCATCGCCTTGTGCCGGAGGCACAGGCCGTGCACCCAGCACACCTTGTGCTATCTGGTAGTAAGGGGCCAGGATGTCCACACTGATTTGCGCAGGCCAACGCTGCCCGAACACCCAAGCGGGCGCTGGCATGAACACATTGGCGTAAATCAGCGAGCCACCGCCAAGGCCAGCGCTCACCACCGCGTCCATGCGGTGATAGTTTCGGATATCAAACAAACCATTGAGCTTGCGTTGCTGACCGGGCTCGGCATCGGCCCAGAGATTGTTGGCAAAGTCATGCGGGCTGCGCGCAAAGCTGCCTTTGGGGTAGCGTTTGCCCCGCTCCAGTAGCAGCACATTGCCCGGCCAACGGGTGGCCAAACGGCAGCACATCACGGCCCCGCCAAACCCGCTGCCGACAATGATGACTTCTAGAAATCGTTTTTGTGTCATGGAATCCCCCTGAAAAGCCTGTCAGCATGGTGGACATGCGACCGCTAGCAGGTTAAGTTAGCACAGCAGGTGGATTTTGGGTACCGCAGAACCACCGCCTGCACCATAACAAAATAGTGGCTCAGGGAGTAACACCATGGATCCAAACGCTCATCCGATACCTGTAGGGCAGAGTCCACCGCCGCCCGAGCGCGCGTTGCCGGCCACGCTCAGGCAATTGTTCGGAATCGGCGAGCAGGAGTTGGTGCCTGATGCCAGCCGCCGCAGCAACACGCTGATTTTTACCGTCATCGGCACCATGACCCTGCTGATATTCGGTATTGCCAATGTGCGGGCAGGTCAAGACCAACGGTTGATGGTGATGGGTGTTGTGCAGTTGCTGGAGGTCGCATTTTTGCTGGTGCCCGCCATCATTCTGGTGAGCCGTCGGGCGCCACCGGTGCTGTCGGAAAACATGTTGGTGCTGGCGGGGTCCGCCATTTTTTCGTCGAATGTGGTCTTCGGGGGGCAAACGGGTGACGCGCCATATTGGACCTTTGTGTTTCCCTATCTTGTGTTTTTTCTGCGTGGGCAGAAAACCGGCTGGATGGTCGGGTTGGCATTTGCAGTGTTGGTGCCCTGCCTCATGCTTTACAGCTCCCGGTACTGGGATTTTTGGGTCTATGCCGATGCTCACGCGCTCTACTACGGGCTGGCTTATTTTTTCAACGTCGTAACTGCCGCTTATTTCAATCTGCTGCGCAGCCGGTTTCAGGCCCATCTGACCGACCAGGTGCAGTATCACACCGGCGAGGTGCGCAAGCACATCGGAACCCTGCAGCACAACGCTTTGCACGACCTGTCCACCGGCCTGCTCAACCGTCATGGGCTGACCGAGCGGCTGGATTCCACTTTGGCACTTCTCTCGGGTGGGTGCGGCTATCTGTTGGTGGCCCATGTCCGCTTCTTCAGGGTGCCTGAGTTGGCGAGCATTGTGGGCTCTGCCAAGGTGGACGAGTCATTAGAGCAGTTGGGGCGTGTGCTGCAGCAGCATTTGACCGGGCTGGTGGGGCTGGCACGTATCGGGCAAGACACCTTGGGGGTGGTGCTGCAAAGCGACACGGCCGATGCCAGTGCGGTGCAGCAGCTGCGGGCGATTGCGCACCTCCGCAATGTGACCCATCTCAGTGAATTCGCGGTCCATGTCGAAATGGCTTTGGGTGTGGCGGTGCAAAGGCTGGGCGAGGCGTCTGATGCCGAGGTGCTGATGCGCAACGCCGAGCAAGCCCTCTTGTTTGCGGTAGACCACCGACTGGACCACCAGTTTTTTGATGCCTTGCTGCACAAGCATTTTGTCGATCGCAACCGCCGCTACGAAAAGCTGCGCGAAGCTATTTTGCACAACACTCTGATGCTGCATTACCAACCCCAGGTGGACCTGAAGACCGGTCTCGTGGTGGGGGCTGAGGCGCTGGCCCGTTGGAACGACCCTCAAGAGGGTATGGTCTCGCCGGACAAGTTCATCCCCATCATCGAGTCCACCGGGCTCTTACACCGGTTCTCGGTCTGGACCGTGGCACGGGCGCTCAGGGACTGTTCTGCTTGGCAAACCCGCTTGCCAGGGGTGAGCGTGTCGATCAACCTGTCGGCAGATGCCCTGCACGATCCGGAAGTGCTCAAAACCGTGGAGCGGCATTTGACGAGCAGTGGCTTGACGCCCTCCTTGGTCGTAATGGAGCTCACCGAGAGCGTGTTGTTGACTTCGCCGGAGACCGCCCTTGATTGCATGGCCCGGTTTGTGGCGCTGGGTGTCAAGCTGTCGATTGACGATTACGGTGCAGGTTTCTCGTCGCTCACTTACCTCAAGCAACTACCCGCCCAAGAAATGAAAATTGACAAGTCCTTCATGGAAAACCTGGCCGAGGGCAGCAAAGACAGGGCCATTGTGTTGTCCTCCATAGAGCTGGGCCACGATCTGGGGCTGAAGGTGCTAGCCGAAGGCATTGAGGATGAAACCACCTGTCATGCGTTGCGTGATGCTGGGTGTGACTTCGGGCAAGGCTGGTGGTTTGCCAAAGCGATGCCCAGTGCAGACTTTGAGAACTGGACGCTGGCGCGCAACAGTGCTGCGCAAGCGACCGCATTTACAGGAAAAAATAGCTGATGCCTATAAGTACCCAAGACCCCGCGATCCAGTGGCCCGCACACTTTCACCCCGACCACGCGCCGGTGCATGTGGTGAACGATCTGTTTATTCCAGCGCCGGCCGAGCACATCTGGGCCTGGCTGATCCGTGCGCCTTTGTGGCCCACCTGGTATGCCAACTCCAAAGTCGATTGGGCCCCTGGCCGCAGCCGTGATTTGGCCTTGGGTCTCGAGTTCGAATGGAAAACGTTCGGGGTGCATATCCGCTCGTGCGTGCAAGAGTTTGTTCCGTGTGAGCGGATCGCCTGGAACGGCCTCGGCCTCGGAGCCGAGGTCTACCACGCGTGGTTGATCATCCCGCAAGCCGGCGGCTGCAGGGTTTTGACCGAAGAAACACAGCATGGCTGGGGCGCGCGCCTGATGCACTTCTTTATGCCCTACCGGATGTACGATGGCCATGCCCTGTGGCTAGAAAGCCTGTCGATCCAAGCCACCAGCGGCATGCCACCGGCACTTTGAGGAGCTTGTATGCGTTTTGAATTGGCGTGGATGTCCCGTGCAGGCGTACTGCTCTGGGCTTTGGCGGTGGTGATGCCGCTGGCCGCCCACGCGGCCCAGCCGGCCAAAGAGTCGAAGTTGCCCAAGCGGGATCTGACGGTCGAATTGCGGCAGGTCGAAGAGGGCCGGGAAGACGGTGCCATGCGCATCGGCACCCAGCCGGACACGCCTGTCATGGCGCCCCAAAAAATCCAGGTGCGCAATGGCGAAAAAGGCAGCCTGCGCATGAACCAGGCGATCCCCATGCAGTGGGTGCAATCCGCCAGCAGCCAAAGCAACAGCGTCAGCTCAGGTGGCACATCGGTCAGCAGCACAGGGGGCGGTGTGGCGCAGTCGGTGCAATGGTTCGAGGTGGGCCAGAGCTTGACCGTGTCCCCGCGCTGGGCGGGCGGCAATCAAGATGCCACCGTGGAGATTGAGCTACAGCAGGCGGACATGGCCGTGCGCCATAACCCCGATATGCCCAGCCAGACACGCCAGCAACTCAGCACAACGGTCACCACCCCGCTCGGGCAGTGGGTCACGATTGCGGCCACGGGCAACGCACCCGCCCGGCAAGGCACTGTCAGCAGCAAAGGCAGCACCGAGGCCCGCCGCTTGCTGCAAGTGCGGGTGCTGGCACCGTAGGCGGGTTACATCAGGCCTTGGCGGCTTTTTCCTGGGCGGCCAGCGCTGCCGCTTCGGCCAGCGCGACCAGTGCCGCGCTTGCGGCAGTGTGGGCCGCAGTGTCCAGGGGTTCGAGCAGATCGGTGATTGCCGCCAGAGCAGCAGCACCGTCGCGCTGCAACTGCGCAATGGTTTGGCCTGCCACCTTGCCGGAGTCAAACGCCTTGCTTTGCAGCAGCACTTCGCCGTCCGCGGCTGCGAGCTTGAAGTAAAACTGGCCGTCTTTCTCGCGGTATTGCTTGAAACTGGCGAGCGCCACTTTGTCTGCCTTTGCTGCTTGGGGCTGGGTGCTGGCACTTAAGCGGCGCAGGCCTACCGCGCTGCGCAAGCGGGTCATGAAAGGTGTGGCAATGGCGCGTGCTTTGTCAGCACCGGCAAACAGCAGCGCCTCTACCTTTTCGGGGTGCGCCATGTAGTCTTCATAGGCGGCGCGCATCGGGGCGATTTCCTGGTCAATCCGCTCCAGCAGGATGTTTTTCGCGTCGCCCCACGCAATGCCATCGGCATAGGCTTGGCGCAGTGCTGCGGTTTCTTCCTCGGTGGCAAAGGC
>DAINNP010000094.1:0-8233 GCA_036735785.1 Rhodoferax sp.
GTCAGCTCGCTGATGCGGGCGTTGGCTGCAGCGGCTTGTTGTTGGGCGCGTGCCGTCCAGGCGGCATCGGCCGCCCAGCCGGCCAGGCCGGCTTCCAGTTGGCCCAGGCCCACGCGGGCATCGGCCACCAAAGCGGTGCCGCTCCACTTGCCGGCGTCGTAGGGTTGCACGTTCAGGCTCAGCAACTTGGCTTGGGGGAACAGGGCGTGCGAACCGGTGGTGAAGTCTTGCAGGCGGGTGCCCACCGCAAACACCACATCGGCCTCGCGCGCCATCTCATTGGCCCACGACACGCCGTCCACACCAATGGCACCGAGGTTCAACGGGTGGTCCCAGGGCAGGCTGCTCTTGCCGCCATGCGACTCGACCACCGGCACGCCGTGCGCATCGGCAAAGGCGCGCAGCTCGGCCCAGGCCTGGCTGTAAAGCACGCCACCACCGGCCACGATGAGCGGGCGCTTGGCAGTACGCAGCAGTGCCACTGCGTTGGCCAACTCACGCGCGTCTGCGGGCGGGCGACGGAAGCGGAGCACTTCGGGATTCAAAAAGTCTTCGGGGCAGTCAAAGGCCATGGCCTGCACGTCCTGCGGCAGCGAGAGGCAGGCCGGGCCGCAGTTGGCGGGGTCCGTCATCATCTGCACCGCACGGGGTAAGGCGGTCAGGATGTGCTCGGGGCGGGTCAGGCGGTCGAAGTAACGGGTGACAGGGCGAAAGCAGTCGCTCGCGCTCACATCGCCCTGGCCGAAGCTCTCGATTTGTTGCAGCACCGGGTCGGGGCGACGGGTGGCGAACACATCACCCGGCAGCAGCAGCACCGGCAAGCGGTTCACATGCGCGACGGCTGCAGCGGTCACCATGTTGGTAGCACCGGGGCCGATGCTGGTGCTCACCGCCATGATGCGCTGGCGGAACTGGGCCTTGGCAAACGCTATTGCCGCGTGCGCCATGGTTTGCTCGTTGTGGGCACGGTAGGTGGTGAGCTTGTCGCGCTCGGCCACCAGTGCCTCGCCCATGCCGGCCACGTTGCCATGGCCGAAGATGGTGAACACGCCGCCGCAATAGGGCTGGATGCTGCCGTCATGCATTTCCACCCGCAAAGCCGCCAGGTGCTTCACGAGGGCTTGCGAAAGAGTGAGTCGTTGGGTTGTCGTCATGGTCAGTGTTCTACCGGAGTTTTAAGCCGCAGCGCGCACTTGGGCGTGGCGGTTGCGCCAGCCGTCCACCAGGATGGTGAAGTTGCGGGCCACTTCGTCCACAAAGGCGGTATCCGACAGGTCGCCGCGCAGCCAGCGCAACGAGGCATCGGCCCACAAGCTGCGCCCCACCATAAAGCCTTTGACAACGGGGTTGGTGGCGTTGCGGAAGCTGTCTACCAGGTGCGGGATGGGTTGGTTCAGGCCCAGAATCACCGCGCCACGGCAATGCGGGTCGCGCTCGGCCAACAAGGCTTCCAGCGCCACCCAGCCCTGGGGCTGCATAGGGGCCAGCTTCCACCACTCGGGCTTCACGCCCAGGTTGTAGAAGCGCTTCACTGCGCGGAGCACCACGTCATCTTCGGTGCCAGCCAGGGTCAGGGCCTTGGGGGAGATGATTTCCAGCAGCAGCTCATTACCGCTTTCGCGGGTGGCTTCCCACAGCTCCAACACTTTTTGCTCTTGCTCGATGCGCAGTTCATAGGCGTCATCGGGGTGGTAGTGCACCAGGCACTTGACCACTTGCTCGGTAGGCCAATGAATCAGCGCGCTGCCGATGGAGCGCGTGCCATCAAAACGCAGGGGGCGGGAACCGGGCAGCTCCACCGGGCGGCCTACCCACCAGCCACGGCCGGTGGCAGCAGCCAATGCATCGGTGCCGTAGACGCCACCGTCAATCAGCACGCCCGTATGGTCTTGTAGTTGGCGGTCGGCTTCGACGCGCTCAGCCACGCGCACCAAGAGTTCCTTTAGCGCGGGAATGCGCGCTTCGTCGGCTCCGGCTTCGCGGGCCAGGTCGAGGAATTGGCTGCGGTGGTCAAACGCGATCACGCAGAGTTCATTCCATTCTTTGCGGTTCGGTGTCACGCGGTGCAGGTGGGCCAGTTGGGCATCGGCATCCACCTTGGGGTTGCGGCTGCCGCTAAACCAGTGCGCCAGCTCTTCAGGCGTAGGCATGGCAGCAGAGCAAGCGTGTCGGGACACCACAATGGCGCCGCAGGCATTGGCCATTTGGGTGGCGGCCGCCCAGTCTTTGCCTTGCAGCAAGCCGGTCATCAGGCCGGACAAGAAAGCATCGCCCGCGCCCAACACGTTGAGCACCTCGACACGCTCGCCCTTGTAGGTAGGGGCGTCGTCAATATTGGCAGGCACTGCACCTTCGATCACGCAGCAGCCCAGGGCTCCGCGCTTGACGACCAGGGTGGCGGGCGTCAGGGCGCGCACCGCACGCAGGCTGGCCACGATGTCGTTGGCGAAGCCACCAGCGATGAAAAACTCTTCTTCCGTGCCCACCAGCAAATCGAACTCGGGCAGCACTTCTTGCAACTGGCGGGTGACGTTGGCATCCGCCACGTAGCGATTTTCACCGGCGCCGCGACTAGTCAGGCCCCACAGCACAGGGCGGTAATCGATGTCGAGCACCCGGACGGCACCGTGCTTGCGGGCATAGCCCAGCGCAGTCAAGGCAGCTGCGCGGGTGCTAGGGGTGGACAAGTGGGTGCCGGTGATGGCCAGCGCGCGGCACTGGGCCAGGTAGGACTCCTGGATTTGTGCAGCGTCAATCGCCATGTCTGCGCAGTTTTCGCGCATGAACAGCAGGGGGAAAGTGTCGCGGTCTTTGAGGCCCAGCAGCACCTGCCCGGTCAAACGCTCGGGGTCGATCTGAATCTGGCTGACATCGCAGCCTTCGTTTTCTAACGTCTCAATCAGAAAGCGGCCCATTTGCTCATTGCCCACGCGGGACAACATGCCGCTGCGCAAGCCCAAACGCGCCACGCCGAAGGCCAGGTTGGCAGAACTGCCACCCAGGTACATCGCCATGCTGCGCGCATCTTCAAGACGGCTACCAAATTGCTGTGCGTACAGGTCGACGGCCAAGCGGCCCAGGCAAGCCAGATCGATGGGGCGGCCAGAAGGAAATTTGAGGGTACTCATCGGGTACGGGGTCCAAAGGACATGTTAATGACTCGCGGAAGCTGCGCGAAACAGCAACGTCAATAGCGCAGGCGCTTTTATCGTTTCGGCGACTGTAAAGCATAAAGAAATAAATTTCGCTAGGTGTAATCACTTAGAAAAATTTTTCGTTTTCTAATTACAGTTCATTCCGTGGCAAGGACATGCCCTGTGTACGACCAAGCCCGACAGCGGTTGGCATTCCGCCAGCCGTGAATAAAACCTAGTTAGGAGATAGATCAACATGAAAAAGCTTTTGATTGCAGCAGCCGTCTCTTCCGCCGCCCTGGTAACCCCCATGGCAGCCCATGCACAAAAGGTCGGTTTGGCGATGGCCCAGCTGGACACTTTCCTGACGATTTTGAAGAACGGCACGCTGGAGGCCGGCAAAAAGGCAGGCGCCACCGTGCAAGTGGAAGACGCGGGTAACGACGTGGGCAAACAGCTCAGCCAAATTCAAAACATGATTGCGCAAAAGTACGACGCGATCATCGTGAACCCCGTGGACACCGACGCCACCCCCAAGATCACAAAAATGGTGTCGGACGCTGGCATCGCTCTGGTGTATGTGAACCGCAAGCCTGTGGATTTCGAGAAGCTGCCCAAGGGCGTAGCGTTTGTGGCCTCTGACGAAAAAGTGTCCGGCACGCTGCAAACCCAGGAAGTCTGCCGTTTGCTCAAAGGCAAAGGCCAGGTTCTGGTGTTGATGGGCGAACTGTCCAATGAAGCGGCACGCACCCGCACCAAAGACATCGAAGAAGTCGTGGCCACCAAAGAGTGCAGCGGCATCAAGATTGCTGACAAGCGCGAAGGCGCATGGGACCGCACCAAGGGCCAGGACATCACCACCAACTGGTTGTCTTCCGGCGTGAAGTTTGACGCGATCATCGCCAACAACGACGAAATGGCGATCGGCGCAATCAACGCCCTCAAGGCTGCCAAGAAGTGGACACCTGCCAGCATCGTGGCCGGTATCGACGCAACGCCTGACGCTTTGGCTTCCATGAAAGCCGGCGACCTGAAGGTAACCGTGTTCCAAAACGCTGCGGGCCAAGGCTCCGGCGCGGTGGAAGCGGCCCTGAAGCTGATCAAGAAGCAACCCGTGGACCGCTTCGTGAACGTGCCTTTTGAATTGGTGACACCTGCTAACCTGAGCAAGTACTCCGGCAAGAACTAATCGACGAGTCACCACATGCAATGCAACCCGGTGGGTTGCATTGCTGTTTGTCTTCAATATGAGAAATCAGGATGTCTGAAACTGCCACTCTGGAAGCACCCGCACTGCCCTCGCAGCACGCCGGGGAGCCCCCACTTTTAGAAATCTTAGGTATCCGCAAGGGATTCCCCGGGGTGATTGCCCTGGACGGCGTCGGCTTCAAGCTGCGCGCGGGCACGGTGCACGCCCTGATGGGCGAGAACGGCGCTGGCAAATCCACGCTGATGAAAATCATTGCCGGCATTTACATCCCGGACCAGGGCGAAATCAGCCTGCGGGGCCAGCGCATCACGCTCAAGTCGCCCATCGACGCGCTGAACAAGGGCATTGCCATGATCCATCAGGAGCTGAACCTGATGCCCCACATGACCGTGGGTGAAAACGTATGGATCACCCGCGAACCCAAGAATGCTCTGGGCTTTGTAGACCACAAAGCGCTCTACCAGCAAACTGCTGAGCTGTTTAAAAAGCTGAATATTGATGTAGACCCGAGGGCAGAGATTCAGACCCTGTCGGTAGCCAGCCGCCAGATGGTGGAGATTGCCAAGGCGGTGTCTTACAACTCGGATGTGCTCATCATGGATGAGCCGACCTCGGCCTTGACCGAAAAAGAGGTGTCGCACCTGTTTGCCATCATCCGCAACCTGCGGGCGCAAGGCAAGGGCATCATCTACATCACCCACAAGATGAACGAACTCTTCGAAATTGCCGATGAGTTCTCTGTGTTCCGCGATGGCAAATACATTGCCACCAAACTCTCCACCGAGGTGACCCGCGATGACATCATCAAGATGATGGTAGGGCGCGAAATCACCCAGATGTTCCCCAAGCAGGAAGTGCCGATTGGCGAGGTGGTGCTGTCGATCAAGAACCTCACCCTCAATGGCGTCTTCAAAAACGTGAGCTTTGATGTGCGTGCCGGCGAAATCGTCGGTATGGCAGGCTTGGTGGGGTCCGGCCGCTCCAATGTGGCCGAAACGCTGTTCGGCGTGACCCCGGCCAACGGCGGCACGATCACCATCAATGGCAAGGAAGAACGCATCGACACGCCCGCCAAAGCGATGCAGTGCGGCATGGCCTTCCTGACCGAAGACCGCAAAGACACCGGTTGCTTCCTGGCCCTGAACATTCAGGAGAACATGGACAGCGCGGTACTTAACAGCCGCTATGTATCCAATGGCTTTGTGCAACGCAAACAGTTGCATGAAGACTGCGTGGCCATGGCCAAGCGCCTGCGCGTCAAGACACCGGACATGCATGAAATCATTCAAAACCTGTCCGGTGGCAACCAGCAAAAAGTGCTGGTAGGCCGCTGGCTGCTGACGAACCCGAAGATTTTGATTCTGGATGAGCCCACCCGCGGTATCGACGTGGGCGCCAAAGCCGAGATTCACCGCTTGGTGTCGGAGCTGGCAGGCCAAGGCGTGGCCATTCTGATGATTTCTTCAGAAATGCCCGAAGTGCTGGGCATGAGCGACCGCATCGTCGTGATGCACGAAGGCGCCGTCACCGGCATTCTGGACCGCAAAGATGCAGATCAGGTGTCCATCATGGACCTGGCTGCCAAGTAATTCCCCGAAAGACGCAACCATGACTACTTCTACCGTCTCCGCATCCCCTGCCATGAGCAGCAAGCCCAAATTCAAACTCCCACCGGAAGCCAGCATCCTGATGGTGCTGATCGGGATCAGCCTGTTTTTTGAAGCCCTGGGTTGGTACATCAATAGCGAGAGCTTTATCTTCAACCTGGAGCGCCTGCAGATCATCATCTTGCAGATGTCGGTGATCGGCATCATTGCTGTCGGCGTGAACCTGGTCATCATTACCAGCGGTATCGACCTCTCTTCGGGTTCGGTGGTGGCTGCTGCGGCCGTGGTGTCTGCCAGCCTAGCGCAGGTGTCGGACTTCCCACGGGCGATATTCCCCGGACTGACCGATCTGCCGGTGATCTGGCCGATTCTGGCGGGCATGACTGCGGGTTTGTTGATCGGTTTGCTCAATGGCTCTTTGATTGCTTACACCGCCATTCCACCCTTTATCGCCACTTTGGGCACCATGGTGGCTGCGCGCGGCTTTGCTAAGTGGTTCACCGGCGGCATGCCCGTGTCCATGCTGACCGACGACTTCGCCTGGATTGGCTCTGGCGCAAACCCGGTATATATCTTCCTGACGATCGCGCTGATCTTCCACGTGGTGCTGCGCTACACCCGCTTCGGCAAATTCACCTACGCCATCGGTGCCAACCGCCAGGCGGCGCTGGTTTCCGGCATCAATGTGAACCGCCACCTGATCTGGATTTACGCCATTGCAGGCCTGCTCAGCGGTATTGCCGGTAGCGTGACCGCCGCCCGCGCCATCTCCGGCCAGTCCGGCATGGGCGTGATGTATGAGCTGGATGCGATTGCGGCCGTGGTGATCGGCGGCACGTCGCTGGTCGGTGGCTTGGGCCGTGTGACCGGCACCGTGATCGGCGTGCTGATTCTGGGCGTGATGATGTCGGGCTTCACTTTCATTCGCATCGACGCGTACTACCAGGAGATGGTCAAAGGCGCCATCATCGTGATCGCGGTGGTGGCCGACCAGTACCGCAACAAGAAGCGCGGCCGCTAAACCCTTCACGTGTGATGTCTCCTTCAAGCCACCTTCGGGTGGCTTTTTTTACGTCAGACGTTGGCAATGGTGTAGGTGTGGAAAGGCAAGGGCTGCGCCGGTAACGCACGCCCACCCAGCACACAACGCGCCATGCGCTCCACCGCCTGCTGGGCCATGGCCTCCCGGGGGTGAGATAGCACCACCGACGCCAAGCCCTCCAGCAAAGCCCGCCGGGTAATGTCCGTCAGGTCGTGGCATACCGTGGTCAGCCCGGGCACAGCGGCTTCCCGCAAGGCTTCCAGCACGCCCTCCACCCCGCCGCCCGCTACATATACCCCCACCAGATCCGGGTGGCAAAGCAGCATTTCCAGGGTGGCCTTGCGGGCCAACTCCACATCTTCCAAGCTCACCAACGTTTCGAGCACCTGCAACCGCGGGGCGTGCTCCCGCAGGTAGGAGCGGAAGCTCGCCTCACACTCCTCCTGGCAGACGTAGCGGTGGCTGCCCAGCACCAGTCCGACCTTGCCGACCGGCTGGGACAAATGCGCCATGGACCAGGCCGCCATGCGCCCCATCTTGCGGTTGTCAATGCCCACATAGGCCGTGCGTGCGGAAATGGAGAGGTCTGACACCAGGGTGAACACCGGCACACCTGCACCCACCACCTGCTCGACAGCTTCGTGGATAACCGGATGGTCTGCGGCCACGATGCCAATCACGTCCACCCCTTGCGCCATGGCATGCAAACGGTCTGCCACTTTGCGCGGTGTGAAGTCTTCCATGAACTCGATAACCACCGAGCCTTGGCCCGACCCGGCATGCTGCACCTGCTGGCGCAACGCCAAGCCCATAGCCCTATAAAACGGTGACGCCTGGCTTTGCAGCAAAAACCCGAAGCGCACATGGCGCTGTTGGGCGGCAACACGCCGCTCGATCAACCCGGTGCGGCGAAACCCGAGCTCTTGCGCGGCCTGCAACACCCGCTGGCTGGTGGCAGGACGCACCGGGGCCCGTTGGTTGATCACCCGGTCCACGGTGGCGACTCCGACCCCGGCGAGGCGGGCAACATCGTGCATGGTTGTTTGTGTCATGGTTATTTTTGATAGACCTATCAAATCAGATTGTAGGTGCTTGATAGACCTGATATGCCAAAGCTCAAAGATGCCATTTACAAGCACCGTTCTCTCTAATAATTTTGATAACCCTATCAAAAAAATGCATCCCGGAGACACGCATGAAACTCGCCCTAGACCCGTACATGATCAGGCACCTGAGCCTG
>DAINNP010000095.1:0-8188 GCA_036735785.1 Rhodoferax sp.
TTGAGCTTGGCAGAGCTCACTTGGGCATCCATGTTGAGCTCTGAGAATGCGGACTGTTCCAGTGTTTTTCCGTCGACATCCAGTGTTTGCAGCTGGATCACCAGACCGGTTTTCTTCTCACTCCACACCCGGTATCCGTAACGGAGGCCATCTTTGGCCTGAATGTGAACCACGTCTGCATCCACTCCGGCCAAGCGCTCCGATGCCATCGTCTTGAGAGAGTAGAACTCATCAAGATCTGCCCCCTTGGATTTCAACAGCCCCGGAAACAAGCTGGTCGCCTCACGCGTCTCGGCAATACCGACTTTTGCCGTCGGGAAGAGCGTCAACACCTCGGAGTTACGCCGGAAAGTGGTGCGGGGCGTACCACTCAATGGCTCAATGCGCTCTAACTGCTGCTCGCCTTCACACACATGCCAGATTTTGGCACTCGCCATTTGCGTACCGGCAGACACCACAAAAGTGCCGGTATAGGTGCGATGTTTGGAAGCCTCGTGAAGACGGGTCAGCCAGGCACTCACAGAATTTTCTTGGGCTATCGCAGGCACCCAAGCCTGCACGCCCAACACACAGGCCAGCACGAGCCCACGTGACAACAGCCGGCAGCTACGCACCCAGTTCACCGAGAAGGCCTTTCGTAGGTCGCATTGCGCAGAAAGCCCGAAGGCCCTTGCCAAGCAGAATGTCCGCCCATCTGCTGGTGGGCTTCCATCAAGGCGTCAAGCTGGGGATCGCGCAACATGACACCCGCGTCGGTAGTCGCTGCGGCCAGTGCCGGCCCTGCGGGCGCCGCACTCATGTCGGAAGGGCCTGTACCGGCACTAGGCCAAATCAAAGAGGCGACACCGCCCACCGCCAACACCAAGGCGATCGACGCAAAACGACGGGCCTTCCAAAAAGAGGTGTTAGCAGGTGGCGCGCTGCGCATCGCTGCGCTCTGCACGCCAACAGGCGGCATCGGCTGGACTTGCAAGATTGATTCGGAGGCGATTTTTCCCTGGATAGATTGCCAGAACGCCAGATCGCCAGAGGCGCCGGATACTGATTCACCGCGCGTGGCTGCTGCTCCAGCGTGCAGGCCTGTCCATGCGGCATAGTGCGCCGGATCCCGCTCCAAGGCATCCAGCAAAGCCCCCAACTCCGTGGAGTCGAGTTCACCGTCTGCTAGCGCAGACAGTTGCTCCTGAACAGACATTTGATTTTGGGAAAGGCGATCCATATTACTTACCAACGCTTGCCGGTTTGTTTGTCTAAAAGAGGTTTCAACTTTGCAGAAATCGCCTCACGAGCACGGAAGATCCGGGATCGGACGGTTCCGATCGGGCATGCCATAGAGAGTGAAATTTCTTCATAACTCAAACCTTCGATTTCCCGGAGTACGACAGCCTGCCGGAGCTCATCCGGCAAAGCCTCCATCGCAGCGTTCACCACACCGGCAATTTCCTTGGCGGCCAGCACGGTTTCGGGTGTTTCTTCGCTACTTGGTTCGTTTTGGCGGAAAGAAGTTTCATCTTCTTCATCACGGGCAAAGAAAGACTCCGAAATAGTGCGATCTCTCTTCAGCTCCAACAACGACTTTTTGGCCGTGTTGACGGCAATTCTGTACAGCCAGGTGTAGAACTGCGCATCGCCGCGGAATTGATGAAGCGCCCGGTAGGCACGGATAAAGGTTTCCTGGGTGATGTCTTCCACCAAATCCACATCCCGGACCATGCGCCCAACCAGCCGCTGGATACGCCGCTGATATTTCAGGACCAGCAGGCCATACGCACGTTGATCACCAGCGATCGTGCGTTCGACCAAAGGCCAATCAGCATCGGGAGCGGGTTCCACGATGTCTGTCATGGGTGCATCCCCGCGGCGGGTGCAACGGCCCCCTCCGCGCCCCAAGCTGTTTCCTCACACCAGACCAAGGCACGCCGGACGGAGCGCCAACGCTCGGGTTGCAGAGCATCGGCCTCCAACCACACACCCAATTGCGGACCTTGCTCCGGTTGCAACAGCACCCACAAGGTGCGCTGAAAGTCGTACTGAATACGCACAGCCTTGATGGGTTGGGACAGGCTCCCCCAATACCAAGTCTCACCATCCCAACGCAACCGGCCTTCAGGCATACGACGCCACGAGAGCACTAAATTTGCACTCAGGACGCCCCAAGCGGCCCACACAGCCAGCGTTCGTTCCCATGCTTGGGCACTCCAAACGCTGCAGAGCGGCGCGCACAAGAACAAAAAAATCAGGCCGGCAAAAAGCCAGCCCAACCTTTTTGACCGCGAGACCTGCAGACTTGTCGCCGGTGGACGTTGCATGAAGGGTCAGCGTGACTGGCCGTGTGTATTAAATGCGTTTGAACACCAGCGTGCCGTTAGTGCCGCCAAACCCGAAGTTGTTTTTGACAGCGACATCGATCTTCATATCGCGGGCCGTGTTGGCGCAGTAATCAAGATCGCATTCCGGATCTTGATTGAAGATATTGATGGTTGGCGGGCTCTTTTGGTGGTGCAAAGCCAATACGGTGAACACCGACTCCAAGCCACCTGCGCCACCCAAAAGGTGCCCGGTCATGGACTTGGTGGAGTTCACCACCACGCGTTTGGCGTGATCACCCAAAGCGGCCTTGATGGCATTCGATTCATTCACATCGCCCAGAGGCGTGGAGGTGCCGTGGGCATTGAGGTAATCCACTTGGTCGGCATTGACACCTGCGTTGCGCATGGCGCTCAACATGGCCCGACGCGGCCCATCCATATTGGGGGCTGTCATGTGCCCAGCATCTGCACTCATACCAAAACCCGCCAATTCAGCGTAGATCTTGGCTCCGCGTGCCTTGGCGTGTTCGTACTCTTCGAGCACCATCACGCCGCCGCCTTCACCCAAGACAAAGCCATCGCGGTCTTTGTCCCAAGGGCGGGAGGCGGTTGTCGGGTCGTCATTGCGGGTACTCAGGGCGCGCATGGCAGCGAAACCACCAATACCCAAGGGGGATACGGTCGCTTCAGAACCACCAGCAACCATCACATCCGCATCACCGTACTCAATCATGCGGCCCGCTTCACCAATGCAATGCAAACCGGTCGTGCACGCTGTGACGATGGCAATGTTCGGGCCCTTGAAGCCGTAGCGCATGGACACATGGCCAGCAGTCATGTTGATGATGGAGGCCGGCACAAAAAATGGAGAAATCCGGCGCGGACCGCGGTTGGTGTACTCCGCGTGTGTGTTTTCAATCATGGGCAGGCCGCCAATGCCAGAGCCGATCACGCAACCAATGCGCGTGGACTCTTCGTCACTCAGGGCATCGCCGGTCTTGAGACCGGAGTCGACCACTGCCTGCATGGCAGCCGCGATACCGTAGTGGATAAAGGTATCCATGGTGCGAGCTTCTTTGGAGTTGATGTAGGCCTCCAACTCGAAGTTACGCACTTCCCCGGCGATCTTGCAGGCAAAAGCAGATGCGTCGAACTTGGAAATGACATCAATACCGGACTTACCTGCCAGCAAATTGGACCAAGCCTCTGTCACCGTATTACCTACGGGACTGACACAACCTAAACCAGTGACAACAACGCGACGACGGGACATAGAAACCTGGATTCAATAGTTCGTCAAAGAAATACCGCCATAGCGGCGATACAGAGAATGGGGGAGGAACCGGCCGGACACCTGCAGGCGATGATCCTGCGGTTGCCGGCCGGGTTGGCAATGCGCACTAACGCATTGCCCAAGGCTATTAGGCCTTTTTGTGGGTGTTCGCGTAATCGATCGCGTTTTGCACGGTAGTGATCTTTTCTGCGTCTTCGTCCGGGATTTCAATTCCGAACTCATCTTCCAAAGCCATCACCAGTTCCACTGTGTCCAAGGAGTCAGCACCCAGGTCTGCCACAAAGGACTTTTCGCTGGTAACTTGAGACTCTTCCACGCCGAGTTGTTCAGCAATGATTTTTTTGACACGGACTTCGATATCGCTCATGGGTTCCCTCTAAGGGTTGTAAAAGAATCCGAGATTTTACCCGCCCTAGAGACAAGTCTCTAACCGGGTCGCCGTTCGGACACATCGGCGGTTTTTTTCTTACATGTACATGCCGCCATTCACGTGCATTTCCTGCCCCGTGACATAGCCCGCCTGAGGGGACGCAAGGTAGCACACTGCGTGCGCAATATCCGAGGGTTTGCCCAAATGCCCGAGGGGAATCTGGCCCAGCAAGGCTTTTTGTTGCTCCTCCGGCAGGCCGGCCGTCATGTCGGTTTCAATAAATCCGGGCGCCACGCAGTTGACGGTGATGTTGCGCGAGCCAAGTTCCCGGGCCAGCGCACGGGTCATGCCCGCCACGCCCGCTTTGGCGGCTGCGTAGTTGGCCTGACCGGGGTTGCCGGACGCTCCGACCACCGAGGTAATGCTGATGATGCGGCCATACCGTTGCTTCATCATGGTGCGCAACACTGAGCGGCTCATGCGGAACACACCCTTGAGGTTGGTGTCCACCACTGCATCCCAGTCGTCATCTTTCATGCGCATGGCCAGTGTGTCGCGGGTAATGCCGGCGTTGTTCACCAGAACATGCAAGCCACCGAACTCTTTGGCGATCGCATCTACCAACGCCTCCGCCGCAGCGCCATCATTCACATCCAAAGTGCGACCATCACAGCCGGCAAAGCCTGACAAGGCCTCACGGATTTTTGCTGCACCAGCGTCAGAGGTGGCAGTACCGATCACCTTGACGCCTTTGCGCGCCAATTCCAAGGCGATGGATGCGCCGATGCCTCGCGAGGCTCCGGTCACCAGCGCCACTTGGCCCTCAAACTTGATTTCGCTCATGCCAACAATCCTTTCACTTCTTCCAGTGTCGCAGGATCAAACAGGGCAGCCCCTGTCATTTCTGCATCAATCCGCTTGACCATACCGGCCAGCACCTTGCCGGGGCCACACTCGACCACCGTGGTCAAGCCACGCGCCTTGATGGCCTGGACACATTCCACCCAGCGCACCGGCCCGAAAGCCTGACGGTACAGCGCATCGCGAATGCGGTCTGCATCCATTTCAACAGCGACGTCAATGTTGTTCACCAGCGCAATCTGCGGGGTGGCAATCTCTATCTCTTCCAGGCGCGCCTTGAGCTTTTCTGCCGCTGGCTTCATCAGGCTGGAGTGGAAAGGTGCAGACACCGGCAAGAGCAAAGCGCGCTTGGCACCTGCTGCTTTCAAAATTTCACACGCCTTGTCCACCGCCGCCTTGCTACCCGCGATAACGGTTTGACCTGCGTCGTTGAAGTTCACAGCTTCAACGACTTCAGAGTCAGAACCGGCCATAGCCGCCGTAGCTTCTGCGCAACCCGCTATCACTTTCGTAGCATCCATACCCAAAATGGCTGCCATCGCGCCTACACCCACCGGTACCGCCTCTTGCATCGCCTGGGCACGCAAGCGCACCAACGGCGCTGCCTGCGCCAAGGTCAAGGCGCCCGCAGCAACCAATGCCGAGTACTCACCCAGTGAATGGCCCGCTACCACTTGGGGAGCCACGCCGGTTTCAGACATCCAAACCCGGTACGCCGCCACTGCGGCGACCAGCATCACCGGCTGGGTGTTGGTCGTCAGGGCCAATGCCTCTTTGGGTCCTTCGTGAATCAGCTTGGCAACATCTTCGCCCAAGGCGTCAGACGCCTCCTTCAAGGTTTCCAACACGATGGGGTGTGCGCCCCATGCATCCAGCATGCCCACCGATTGGGAGCCTTGACCGGGAAATACAAAAGCAAATGGTTTCATAGAAAATTCTTCGTCAAATTGAGCTCTAGCCTTGATTCTGCTTGCACGACGCGCTACAAAGTCAGGAGCACCGCACCCCAGGTGAAGCCACCACCTACGCCTTCCAGCATCAGGTTCTGGCCCGGCTTGACCCGACCGGCACGTACCGCAGAGTCCAATGCCAGCGGAATAGAGGCTGCGGAGGTGTTTCCATGTTGATCCACCGTCACCACCACTTTGTCCATGGGCAGCTTCAGCTTCTTGGCGGTGCTTTGCATGATGCGGATATTGGCTTGGTGAGGAATCAACCAATCGATATCCGCTTCGGTCTTGCCGGCTTTCGCCAGCGTCGCCCGTGCCGCATCTTCCAGCACGCCAACCGCCAACTTGAATACCGCCTGCCCATCCATCTTGAGCAAGGGGTCGCCCAGAATGTGGCCGTTTGATACATGTCCGGGTACACAAAGAATACCGACATGCTTGCCATCCGCATGCAGGTCACTGGCGAGGATGCCCGGGGTTTCCGATGCTTCCAAGACCACGGCACCCGCACCATCGCCAAACAGCACACACGTCGTACGGTCGGTGAAATCCAGCAAACGGGAAAACACTTCAGCCCCCACGACAAGCGCTTTGCTCGCACCGCCGGTGCGAATCATCGCGTCAGCCACCGTCAGCGCGTAAACGAAGCCACTGCAAACGGCCTGCACGTCAAAAGCGGCACATCCGTTGGCACCCAGCTTGTTTTGCAAGATACATGCGGTGGAGGGGAACACCATGTCCGGCGTGGAGGTGGCGACGATGATCAAGTCAATGTCTTGCGCCTGCAAGCCCGCTGCGCTCAAGGCGCTTTTGCAGGCCTCCAGCGCCAAGTCGCTGCTGTAAACACCAGCTTCCACAAAGTGGCGAGCGCGAATACCGGTGCGCTCCACGATCCATTCATCTGAGGTCTCAACCCCTTGGGCTGCCAGCTGCGCCGCCAGGTCCGCGTTGGTCAACCGGCGGGGAGGCACATAGCTACCGGTGCCTGTAATTCGGGAATAACGTGTCATGGGTGTTGTAGCGTGCACCCGTTCAGACTAAGCCTCTGCTTCAGCGACCGCTAAAAGTGGTGCCGCCTTGGCAATGCGAACCTGAACGCGGTCCAGCAAGTTGTTTCGGGCTGCATCATACGCGCGGTTCAAGGCATTGCCGAACGACAGACTGTCGGCAGAACCATGGCTCTTGAACACCAGACCGCGCAAGCCCAAAAGGGCTGCACCGTTGTAGCGACGATGATCAAAACGGCTTTTAAACGCATTTAGAACCGAATAAGCAGCAATTGCCGCCATTTTTGTCAAGATATTGCGTGAAAACTCAGCCTTCAAAAACGTGCCAAACATCGAGGCCAAGCCTTCGCTGGTTTTGAGCGCCACATTGCCCACAAAACCGTCGCACACCACGATCGCAGCAGTGCCTTTGAAGATGTCGTTGCCTTCCACATTGCCCACAAAGTTCAAATCGCCCGTTTTCGCGGCGGTTCGCAGAAGTTCACCTGCTTTTTTGATGACTTCATTGCCTTTGATGACCTCTTCACCAATGTTGAGCAAGCCCACCGACGGCGACTCATCGCCGCTGAGCACCGACACCAGCGCCGAGCCCATGACCGCAAACTGCAGCAGGTGTTCGGCCGAGCAATCCACATTGGCCCCCAGATCCAGCACCGTGGTCGCACCACCCTTCGCATTGGGGATTTGTCCGGCAATCGCCGGGCGCTCGATACCATCCAGCGTTTTCAAGATGTAGCGGGAGATGGCCATCAACGCGCCGGTGTTGCCCGCAGACACAGCCGCTTGCGCTGCCCCGTCTTTCACTTGCTGAATCGCCACCCGCATGGAAGAGTCTTTCTTCTTGCGCAAGGCGACCTCAAGGGCATCGTCCATGGTGACCACTTCTGTGGTGACCACCACGGTCGCGCGCGGGTGGGAAAAGCCCTTCAGCGCATCAGCCAAGCCCACTAAGACCAACGCAGCATCCGGATGACGATCCAGAAACTCACGGCAAGCAGGTAGCGTTACCTCTGGGCCATGGTCTCCGCCCATGCAATCAACGGCAATCGTAATCATGCGCAATTCAATCCAACAACAATAAAGCGGGCAATTATCCGACCCCAAAATGACAAAAGCCCGTCGCTACAGAAACTGTAGCTTCGGGCTTTGCGGGATTCAGGTGAATCAGGCTTCAGATTTTGTCTTCAACACCTTGCGACCACGGTAGAAACCGGTGGGGCTGATGTGGTGACGCAAGTGAATTTCGCCGGTGGTGGGTTCCACTGCGATACCGGGCACGTTCAGTGCATTGTGCGAACGGTGCATACCGCGCTTGGAAGGAGATTTTTTGTTTTGTTGAACTGCCATGATCGGCTCCTGGGCAAAGGTGCTGCGCAGGCGGCAACACGGTTGGGGTT
>DAINNP010000096.1:0-8178 GCA_036735785.1 Rhodoferax sp.
ATGCCTAAATTGGGACAACATGCGCAAATTAGACACTAAATAGGTTACTAAAATGACCGGCATGCTCGATGAACGTTCCAAGATGTTGATGAAGGCGCTCGTAGAGCGCTATATCGCCGATGGACAGCCCGTCGGCAGCCGCACGCTCTCCAAAGAGTCCGGCCTCGACCTCTCGCCCGCCACCATCCGCAACGTCATGTCGGACCTGGAGGACCTGGGCCTCATCGTCAGCCCCCACACCTCGGCAGGGCGCATTCCCACCGCCCGCGGCTACCGCCTGTTTGTGGACACCATGCTCACCGTGCAGCAGGGCCACATGGCTGCGCACAGCCTGGCGCCCGATCAACCGCAAAAAGTCATCAGCAACGCGGCCAACCTGCTCTCCAACCTGTCGCAGTTTGTGGGCGTGGTGATTGCGCCGCGCCGCACATCGGCCTTCCGGCATATTGAGTTTTTGCGCCTCTCGGAGCGGCGGCTGCTGGTCATCATCGTGGCGCCCGATGGCGATGTGCAAAACCGCGTCATCTACACCGAGGTGGACTACACCCAAAGCCAGCTGGCCGAGGCGGCCAACTTTTTGAACAGCAGCTACATGGGGCTGGAGATCGAGCAAGTGCGCCAGCGCCTGCAAGGCGAGGTAGAAAGCCTGCGCGGCGAAATTGCCGCCCTCATGCAAGCGGCGGTGAACGCAAGCTCAGAAGTGATTTCCGAGACGCAAGACGAAGTGGTGATATCGGGTGAGCGCAACCTGCTGTCGGTGTCTGACTTTTCGAGCGACATGGGCCACCTGCGCCGCGCGTTTGAGCTGTTTGAGCAAAAAGCCCAGCTCATGCGCCTGCTGGACGTGACCGGCCAGGCCGAAGGCGTGCGCATCTTCATAGGCGGCGAGAGCCAGGTGGTGCCGTTTGAAGACCTGTCCATCGTCAGCAGCCCCTACGAGGTGGACGGCAAAGTGGTCGGCACGCTGGGCGTGATCGGCCCCACCCGCATGGCGTATGACCGCATGATCCAGATCGTGGACATCACCTCCAAGCTGGTGAGCAACGCCCTGAGCCACCACAAATAGCCCTCTGCGGCCGGCTACAATCTGCGGTTCGGTTGGGGCGTTAGCTCAGTTGGTTAGAGCAGAGGACTCATAATCCTTTGGTCGACAGTTCAAGTCTGTCACGGCCTACCATTCGAACTTTCATAAAAACCCGCTGCGACTTTTCGCAGCGGGTTTTTTATTTCCCGCAGCTCTTCTGGATAGTCTGAAAGAACTATCCCTTGCGTTGCGAGTGGTCTTTAAACTCGTTCGGGGGGAGAGGCTGTCATTGCAGTCGCTCATTTCGATGAATTAAAACCAAAGTGAGAATATGGGCAATTTGAAAGTTTGGGCTGCCGGCGTTGCAGTGACCATGTCTGTTCTGGGCTCTGCCCACGCGCAAGACGTAAAAGCAATCGTGTCTTACAACCCGTCTGGGCTCAATGCGGGAACCTATCTCGAAACATTGAATGGGGCTTCTGTTGCAAACGCGGGGGCCTCCGAGGTCTCTGCTGTGTCCGACGACTTCGTGAGAACAGATGACCCTGAGGCCGCCGGTCATTCCACGTACATGAATTTGAATGCGTACACCAGTGTGTCGGGTGATATGAATAGTTCGGTTGACCTGCGAGTCGGTGGTGTTGGTGTGAGCTCTTCAGTTTGGCACACTAGTTTTGTGAATGGCTTGGTGCCCACGAGCTATCAGATGAATATCGATATCACTGGTGGATACGTGAGGTTGGGAGGGTGGACCTCGAATGTGGCCACACGCAATATGCAAGGTGGCTTTATTGCTGACATTTCTGTGAATGGGCAATCCGTTTGGGGCGCTAGTCAGACTTTGACTCTGAATGGGTCTGGCGCTAGTTTTGTGCAAACCGGTGCAACGATTGCGCACGATGCTGTCTGGTACCAGCCCGCTGTTGACGATGAGTATCAAATTCAACACGCCAGTTACACCATCACGGGTTTCGCAGGCGCAGTGAACTTAGGTTCGTTTGCGGCGGGTCAGGTCGTGGATGTCACTTACACCCTTTCAAGTTTTGCGCGTTGGGAAGATCCTGATGGATGTGCCTACGAATGCGGTGGCGCATCGGCCAGCATCGCGGATCCCTTGCAAATTTCGGGTGCAGGCGGAGCCCGCATCACTACAGCTGTGCCAGAGCCTGAGAGCTATGCGTTGATGCTGGCTGGTTTGTTGATGGTGGGTCGCTTTGCGCGTCGCAAAACTGCGACTGCATAACCTTGACCTTGAACGGTGCGCTTAACCAGTGCGCCCCTTCAGTTTCAAGTGTCTCCAAAGAAAAAGCCTGTGCGTCTCACGACCCACAGGCTTTTTTCATTCCGCGCTGAAGGGATTAGCGCATCAGAACCTCAGCGCTGAAACACCACCGCTTCCAGCTTCATCCCTTTGATCTTTTCAGCCGCAGCATCGGCCAACGCCTTGTTCATGTAGGGGCCCACGCGCACGCGGGTGAGGGCGCCTTTTTTGCTTTTCACCACATCGGTGAACACGGGCAGCTCGGCCTTCTCCAGGGTGCGGAAGGCGTTGGTGCCGTTGCTGGGCACCGCAAACAAACCGACGTTGATATAAAAGCCAGGCACTAACTCACTGCTGCTGGCCTTGGTAGGCGCCGACTTGGCGGCGTCTTTGGCGTTGGCTTTGCCATTGGTTGCGGCGCGCCCGGTGGCTTTGGGGGTTTCCGCTTCGGGCGGTGCCATGACGGGTGTGGACGCCAAAACAGGGCGCGGCTCGATGGTGGCTGTTTCAGCCGCGCTGGCGGGTACTGGGTTGGCGTTCGCTTTGGGGGCTTCTTCGGCCACCATGGGGGGTGCAGGCGGCGGTGTTAGTGGCTCTGCAGCCGCGGTGGGAGTGGATGTATCCGAGCCGCCCCAAGTCAATGCCTTGGGCCAGATGGCGCAGCCGGAGAGCGCGCTGGCCATCAGGCCGGCGGCCAACAGGGTGCGGCCGGTGCGCAAAGGGTGGGGGGCCAAGGGCAAGTGGGGCACAGAAGACATAGGGCTGCTGCTTTCTCGTTAAAACGGGGTCATCGGGTGACTGCTGCGCTGCGTGCACGGGGCTCGCGGGCGCAATCCTCAAAATGTACTGTATGTAAAGCATGGTTCTACCGCTTGGCAGTCTCACACCCATCGGGCGGATGCGGGTTGCCAAGTGGCAGTGGCATTGCTCTGGCTGGCTGCCACAAGGGTGGCGGGCCACAACAGTGTGTCGAGCAGGGCTACGGTGTCGGGCAGCCCAGCGGCTGTGATGCGGTTTTTGTTCAAGAAAGCCTGCCACTGGCGCTGTTTGGCGGGGTCGGTGCCGAATGCAGCGGTGAGTGCGAGTGGCCGCTCCTTAGGCAACGGCGTCTGCCGCCGCGCGAATGTAGCGGTGATGGCGGCAGCTAGTGTTGCGCCGTCCAGAGGGCTGCGTTGCGCGATGACGGCAAGGTCGTAAAAGTCTTTCATGCGGCTGTTGGCTTGGCCTAGCATGACCATGGCGTGGTACTTCTCGGCCATGACGGTGTACACCGGATAGACCCGCAGGCTGGGCGCCTGAAAGCCTGGCAGCAGCGTGGGATAAGCCAGCGTGAGTGGCTGGGGCGTCACCGCATCGCCAAACCCCACATCGACTTGCAATGCGCATCGGGCGGTGCCTATGCGTGCCGCCAGCGTGATGCGGGTTCCGCCGTAGGTGTTGTCTTCGCGGATGGCGCTGGCTTTGACGGATGCGGGGTCGAACACGATGCCGTCATCCATGTCCATCGCGGCAATTTCGCTGAAAGTGGAGACCAGGTTGGCTTCGTCGTCGGGGCCAAAGCCCAGTAGGTCGGCGTCGCGCGTTGGGCGATGGGGTATGTCGTACCAAAGTGCGAACAGGAGTGCGCCTTTGAGCAAGAAGCGGTTGGCATGTGGGGACGCGCTCAAGCGCAACAACAACCGCTCCAGTGCAAACCGGTTGAGTAAGAGGCTGTAGTCGTCGCCTCGCTGCTTGGCCAGCGTGAGCAGCCGCGCGAGGATGGAGGCCGGTACATGGGCAGTCATGCGACTACCGCCTCGAGGTAGGGCTGCATGACCCGCTCCACCCGATTGATCTTGGCGAAGTGTTGCAGCTCGGGCATGGTGACTTTACGACTGCGCCAAGCGTCTTTCAGCGCCTCCAGCGCGACATCCAGGCCGATTTTGTGGCGGAACTTGAAGCAGTCGGTCACGGTTTTTGCCGCGCTGTAAACGCGCAGTGGGGCGCCATGCTCGGTGATGACTTCGATGCCCGCTGCGTAGGCTTCGCCCCGTAGTCGGGCGACCCTCAGGCTGGGGTAGCCCAGGGTGGGCGTGGGGCTGGCCTCGGGCAGCGCGACCCACACCTCGTGCGGGATTTGGGTGCCAATGCCGTGGAATTGCAGGGCGCTCAACAAGCAGAGCACGGCTTTCGGGAGGCGCTGGCAGACCTCGAAGAGCGTGTGGTGTTCGGTCATGTCTGCATCGGGCAGGCGGTACAGGCCCCGTGCCACCCGCTGCAGTTTGCCGGCCTGATGCAGGCGGATCAGTAGTTGGGGCGAGCAGCCTATGGCCCGCACATCAGCCGCACGCAGTAGATGCTTTTGCCCTGCGAGAGCGAGGATGTGGTCAGACTGGTTCATCGTGCAGAGTTTAATATTTGCATTACTTGTTATCAAGTGGTGCAATTTTTAATGCCAAGGACTGCCTGCCTGCGCGCAGCTTGACCCAGCGCAATACCTGCGGCTGCCAGCGGCCTACGCTGGAGGTGTTGTTCAACACTCAGAAAGAAACACCATGTCGCATTACCACGCAGTTGTCTGGTTGGATCATTCGGAGGCGCATGTCATGCACATTGCGCCGGACGATGTGGAGGCGTCCATCGTGCGCCCCAAGCACCCGCACTCGCAGGTGCACGCCAAGAGCGGCGTAGTGGGCTCGGGCAAGGCATCTGAGGACAAGCAATACTTTCACGCGATTGCCGAGGCGCTCAAGGGCGCTGAAGAAATCTTGGTGGTGGGCCCGGCACAGGCCAAGCTGCAACTCATCAAGCACCTGCACAGCCACGACCCGCAGGTGGGCAACAAGGTGGTGGGTGTAGAGACGATTGACCACCCCACGGACGGCCAGCTGGTGGCCTACGCCCGCAAATACTTTGTGGCCAAAGACCAGATGCTCACCTGAAGCGCGGGTAATATGCTCCTATTTTAGGAGCTATAGGCGCATATCCTATGTGGGCTATCGCCTGATTTGACCCATATTTTGCCCCGGCAGGGCCCTAAGCCTTGCTCTTGGGCTTGCGCTGCCGCTCGGCCAGCAGGCCACGGCAGCTGCCGTTGATGACGCGCAGCTCGGCCAGGGTGGCGTCGATCTGGGCGCGCTTTTTCTCCAGCTCGGTGATCTCGTTGTCGGTGCGGGTGATCACGTACTGCAGCTGCTGCGCACGGCCTTCGCCGTGGTCGCCATACAAATCCAGATAGGTTTTGATTTCTGAAAGCGGCGAGCCGATGGCCTTGGCCCGCAGGATCAGGGCCAGCCGTGCCCGGTCGCGCCGGGTGTAGACGCGGGCGCCGTTCACCCGGCGGGGGGCGAGCAGGCCCTTGTCTTCATAAAAGCGCAGCGCCCGCAGGGTGATGCCGAACTCACGGCACAGCTCGGTGATGCCGAAGAGTTCGGTGGTGCCCTCGTCGCGGTGGGAGTCGACAAACGCTTGCGCGTCGGTCAGGGCGGCGGACGCTGTGTCTTTTAAGGCCATGCGCAGGGTCAGATCACGCGTTGCAGGCGCATGGCCACGCCCATGTCGCCGCTGACCTTGAGCTTGCCGGCCATGAAGCCGGTGGCGGGCTCCAGGTCGCCGTCCAGCATGGCTTGCAGGTTGTCCAGGGTGATGCCGACGGTGCAGTCGGTATCGGTGTTGGTGTTGCTCACGGTGTTGGGGGTGCTGCTGCCGTCGATGACGATGACGCCGTCAGCGCCCATGTCGAACTTCAGGGTGGCGTTGAGGCCGCTGTCGTCGCCCACTTTGGCGCGGATGGCTTGGGTTGCGGATTCGAGGGACATGTTGTGTTCTCCGGTGTCGGGTAAATCGAATGGACCGTGGCGGATGGTAGTGGCCGAGCATAACGTAAGGCATAGTGAAAACACCTATACGGCAACTGGTTGACGTTAACGTCACCCTGGCCTCTAATGCGTCAAGCAACTCAGAAAGCCCAGACCTATGCCTGCCCTGCGTTCCAAGATCAACCCGCGCTCCGATGCCTTTGCCGCCAATGCCCAGCGCATGCAGGGCCTGCTGGCCGAGGTGCAGCGCTTGCAGGACATGGTGATTGCCGAGTCGGAAAGCAAGCGCGAAAAGTTTGAGAAGCGCGGCCAGCTGCTGCCGCGTGAACGCGTGGCCCGCCTGCTGGACCGCAACTCGCCGTTCTTGGAGCTGAGCCGCCTGGCCGGCCTCAACATGCACGACGACGATGGCAAAAAGGCGGTGCTGGGCGGTGGCTCCATCATCGGCATCGGCACCGTGGCGGGCAAGCGCTGCCTGATCTCGGTGAACGACAGCGCGGTCAAAGGCGGCACCGTGGCACCCATGGGTCTCAAGAAGGCGCTGCGCGCCCAGGAGGTGGCCCTGCAAAACAAGCTGCCGGTGATTTACCTGGTGGAGAGTGGCGGCGCCAACCTGATGTACCAGTCGGAAATCTTTGTGGAAGGCGGGCGCAGCTTTGCCAACCAGGCGCGCATGTCGGCAGCGGGCATTCCGCAGATCTCGGTGGTGCATGGCTCCAGCACGGCGGGCGGTGCATATCTGCCGGGTTTGTCGGACTACGTGGTGCTGGTGCGCGGGCGCAGCAGCATCTACCTGGCCGGCCCACCGTTGGTGAAAGCCGCCATCGGCGAGGACTGCACGGACGACGAGCTGGGCGGCGCCGAGACGCACGCGCAAGTGACCGGCCTGGGTGAGTACCTGACCGAAGACGACGCCCACGCCATCGCCCTGACCCGCGAGCTGATGGACAAGATCAACTGGGACACTGCACCACACGCTCCAGCTCAGGGCGCCGGCTTTGCCGCACCACTGTTTGACGAGCAGGAGCTGATGGGCATCGTCCCTGCGGACGAGCGCGAGCCCTACGACGTGCGCGAGGTGATTGCCCGGCTGGTGGATGGCTCGGACTTTCTGGAATTCAAAGCCGGCTATGCCCCCGAGATGATGTGCGGCCACGCCCGCATCGAAGGCCGGCTGGTGGGCATTCTGGGCAACAACGGGCCGATTCAACCCGCCGGCTCTACCAAGGCGGCGCAGTTCATCCAGCTGTGTGACCAGAGCGGCACACCGCTGCTGTTTTTGCAGAACACCACCGGCTACATGGTGGGCTCGGTGGCCGAGCGCAATGGCGCCATCAAGCACGGCAGCAAGATGATTCAGGCGGTAGCCAATGCGCGCGTGCCCAAATTCACCGTGGTGCTGGGCGGCTCGTATGGCGCGGGCAACTACGGCATGTGCGGGCGCGGGTTTGACCCGAACTTCATCTTCAGCTGGCCCACGGCGCGCACCGCGGTCATGGGCGGCGCGCAGGCCGCCAAGGTGATGGACATCGTGAACCGCGCCAAGGTGGAGCGTATGGGCATGGAGGCGAATGACGAAGCGCTCAAAGCCATGTCCGACGGGCTGCGCCTGCGGCTGGACAAAGAGAGCGCAGCGCTCTTTGGCACGGCCCGCTTGTGGGATGACGGAATCATCGACCCGCGAGACACCCGTCGCATCCTGGGCCTGTGCCTGGCGCTGGCTGCCGAGGCCGCTGACCGCCGGCTCAACGCCAACACTTTTGGTGTGGCCCGCCTCTGAGCGCGGCTGACCGACTCACTCATTACAACGACCCGAGGACACCCCATGAAATTCACCTCCGAGCACACCCAGATTGCCGACACGGTGCGCAAATTTGTGGCCAACGAGATCAACCCCTTCACCGCGGAGTGGGAGAAAGCGGGCATCTTCCCGGCGCGTGCCTTGTTCAAGAAGATGGGCGACCTCGGGCTGCTGGGCATCAAGTACCCCACCGAGTTCGGCGGCATGGGGTTGGACTTCAGCTACTCCATGGTGATGGCCGAGGCGCTGGGCGACTGCAATGTGGGCGGTGTGCCCATGGCCATCGGCGTGCAGA
>DAINNP010000097.1:0-8167 GCA_036735785.1 Rhodoferax sp.
TCGAACTGAACCCCGCGCTCGATGAACGCAATCGCACCGCCGAAGTGGCGGTGGATTTGATCGAATCCCTGTTCGGGAAAAGTACCTTAATGCGAAAGTAAGCGGGTGGACGAGTGACCGGCATCGTTGCCGGTCCGGAACACCGCTACGGTATTGACCAGCTCGCCCGCCTGGGTGCGCAAGCTGCTCGCTGCGGCCGCCATTTGCTCGACCAGTGCGGCGTTCTGTTGGGTGGTCTGGTCCATCTGGTTCACCGCGTCGCTCACTTGGTGCACACCGGCGCTCTGCTCGGAGCTCGCCGCCGTGATCTCGCCCATGATGTCATTCACCCGCCGGATCGACGCAACCACCTCGGTCATGGTCTCACCCGCCTGGTTCACCAGCTTGGTGCCCTGCTCCACACGGCCGACGCTGTCATCAATCAGGCCCTTGATCTCTTTGGCCGCCTCGGCACTCCGGCCTGCCAAGGAGCGAACCTCGCTGGCCACCACCGCAAAGCCACGGCCCTGTTCACCCGCACGCGCTGCCTCAACGGCAGCATTCAAGGCCAGGATGTTGGTTTGGAAGGCAATGCCATCGATCACACCGATGATGTCGGCAATCCGTGCCGAAGACTGGTTAATGCCCTTCATGGTCTCCACCACCTGGTCCATTACCTGGCCACCGCGCAGGGCCACGTCCGAGGCGTTCACGGCCATCTGGTTGGCCTGGCGGGCGTTGTCCACGTTGTGGTTCACGGTGCTGCTCAGGGTAGCCATGCTGCTGGCCGTCTGCTGCAGCGCGCTGGCTTGCTGCTCGGTGCGCATCGACAGGTCGTGGTTGCCTTGGGCAATTTCGGAGCTGGCATTGGCCACACTCTCTGACCCTTCGCGCACCGACGACACCACACCAGCCAAGCCTGAGCCGATCTGGTTGATGGCTTCGACCAGGCGCCCGATTTCATCCTGGCTCTGGGCCTTGATCTGCACCGTCAAGTCGCCGCTGGCGATTTGGCTGGCGGCAAGCTGCACCTGCTGCAATGGCGCAGACACCAGTCGCTTCACCATTACAAACAACACAAGGGCCGTCAAGAGCACGACGCCCACGCCCACTGCTCCAAAAATATTGCGAATCTGGCGCACCTCGGCGGTGAACTCTTCGACATAAGCGCCCCCGGCAATGACCCAGTTGAGCGACTTCAAGTGGCTGAACGCCACGACCTTCTCGCGCGCCGCTGAGTCGCCGAGTTCGGCATTCTTCCAAGGGTAGCGAATGCTGCCATTCTTTTGCTCAAGAATCTCTTTGATGAATTCGCGTCCGCTGGAGTCTTTGGACTCAAGGATGTTTTTGCCCTCTTGAGCGGGGTGCACGATCAGGTTGCCGAGATTGGGGCCGGGACGGGCGTCCAGCACATAGAAATACCCGGTTTCGCCAATTTTCATGGCGCGGATCGTGTCTTTGAGTTGCTTGAGGTAGTTACTGAAATCCATGCCCACGAATGCAAGACCGACGACTTTGCCGGCAGCATTTTTAATGGGCTCATAGTGCGTCATGTACTGGCGGCCGAACAGGGCTGCCGGCCCGGCATAGGTTCCACCTTCAATCACGGCTTTGTAGCCGGGATGGGCGCGGTCCAGCAGCGTACCCACCACGCGATCACCCTTGTCGTTTTTGAGGGAGGTACTCACCCGCACAAAGTCCTGGCCTGAAGCCGCGAAAATGGTGGCCACCGCCCCCGTGGATTCCGTGAACTGGTCGACCACAGTGAAGTCCATGTTGACGGATTTACCGCCCAGAGCCAACACCGGGGTTGGCTTGCCGGCGATATCAACGCTCTCGCCCGTCAGGTCAAAACCGGCGCCAAGCCGGGCTCCGAAGGTTTTGGCCAGAGACACCGTGCGGTTCCTCAAGTCACTGTCCGTGGCCTCGACCAGAGACACGATGAGTTTGGTCTTATCGGCGACTTCGTCACTCGCACGCGACTCGACCACGCGCACCAAGGTCACACCAATGCTTATCACCAACAGGGCGACAAACACACTCACCATTGCCATCAAGCTCAAGGAGAGCTTGCTACCCACGCCTAAGCGGGAAAACCAGGAACTTTGCTGCATAGGGACTCCAATTCAGCGACCGACATCAGACGCAACTTACAGATCTTTAAATTTAATGGATTTAATGAAAAAAGCATAAAAACCGCTCATCCCCATGAGGGCAAAAGGGTTTTTGGTTTGAAAATCCGGTCCTCCACCGAACCTGCCCTGTTCACACCGACAATCGCATCCTAACCATCTTTACCCCCTCTTGACCATGACCACTCTCGGAACGCCTCTCTCCCCCCATGCGACCAAAGTAATGCTGCTCGGCAGCGGTGAATTGGGCAAAGAAGTGTTGATTGCGCTGCAGCGCCTCGGGGTCGAGACCATTGCGGTAGACCGCTATGACAACGCGCCCGGCCAACAAGTGGCCCACCATGCTCGGACCATCACCATGAGTGATCCGGCACAACTCAAAACGCTGATCGAAGCGGAACGCCCCATGTTGGTGGTGCCGGAGATTGAAGCCATTGCCACGCCCATGCTCGAAGAGCTGGAGGCCGCAGGCACGGTGCGTGTGATTCCGACCGCCCGGGCCGCCCGCTTGACGATGGACCGCGAGGGCATCCGCCGCTTGGCAGCTGAAACATTGGGCCTGCCCACCAGCCCCTACCAGTTTTGTGACTCGCTGGCCGAGCTACAGGCAGCGATCGATGGCAAAGGGTGTCAAGGAATCGGCTACCCCTGCATCGTCAAACCGGTCATGAGCAGCTCCGGCAAGGGCCAAAGCAAAATTGACGGCCCGGAAGATGTCCAGAAAGCATGGGACTACGCTATGGCTGGCGGCCGTGTCAGCCATGGCCGGGTCATCGTGGAAGGGTTTATTGATTTCGACTACGAAATCACCCAGCTCACCGTTCGCTCAGTCGGGGCGGATGGTCAGATCGTGACCAGCTTTTGCGATCCGATCGGCCACGTGCAAGTCAGTGGCGACTATGTGGAGAGCTGGCAGCCCATGCAGATGCATGCCGCCGCCCTGGAGCGCGCACGCGAGGTGTCCAAGGCTGTGACCGATAACCTCGGCGGACAAGGCCTGTTCGGAGTGGAGCTGTTTGTCAAAGGCGAGCAGGTGTGGTTCAGCGAGGTCAGCCCCCGCCCCCACGACACCGGCTTGGTGACCCTGTGCACCCAGCACCAAAGCGAATTTGAGCTCCATGCCCGCGCCATTCTGGGCTTGCCGGTCGACACTTCTTTGCGCAATCCGGGCGCAAGTGCCGTCATCTACGGCGGTGCCGATGCCCAAGGCATGGTGTTTGACGGGGTGGACGAGGCCTTGGCAATCGCCGGCACCGATCTGCGCTTGTTCGGCAAACCCGAGAGCTTTACCAAGCGTCGCATGGGGGTCGCGCTAGCGCGGGCCGAGAACACCGACACCGCGCGCAGCAACGCCAAGCTGGCCGCATCAAAAGTAAAGCCACGCGTGGTTTAAATATCGCGCCTTCACAGGGAGGTAAGCGGCGGCAGGCACTTCATTCGCCGGGACTATGAATGAAACACCGACACTGTGCGCACCAAGTCCTGGGCCTGTTGGCGCAAACTGCCGGCGGCTGCGGCCATTTCTTCCACGAGAGACGCATTTTGCTGGGTGGCCTGGTCCATCTGGGCCACCGCATCTCCGACGTCGTTCACCCCTTCGGACTGCGCTGCACTGGCGGCACTGATTTCACCCATGATGTCGGTCACCCGGCGGATGCTGCTCACCACCTCGGTCATAGTTTCGCCCGCTTTATCGACCAGCGTGGTGCCTTGCTCCACACGGTCCACACTGGTGCTGATCAGGGTTTTGATTTCCTTGGCGGCCTCAGCGGAGCGTCCGGCTAGGCTCCGGACTTCGCTGGCCACCACCGCGAAGCCACGCCCTTGCTCACCGGCGCGGGCAGCCTCGACTGCGGCGTTCAGCGCCAGGATATTGGTCTGGAAGGCTATGCCATCAATGACTCCGATGATGTCGCTGATTTTGCGGCTTGCCTCATTGATGCCTTGCATCGTGAGCACCACTTCGCTCACCACCTCGCCACCGCGAGCCGCAGTGGTGCTGGCCGTCATGGCGAGCACATTGGCCTGACGGGCGCTTTCCGCCGACTGGGCCATGGCATCGGTGAGTTGCGACATGTTGCTGGCCGTACGCTGCAAATTGGCAGCGGTTTGCTCGGTACGGCTACTGAGATCCTGGTTACCCATGGCAATCTCATTGCAGGCTACATCGATACTGCCCGTGCTGCGACGCACTGCCGCCACCGCGGCATCCATACGCGCCAAGGTTTCGCGCAGCATGGTGCCGCCGCGAGTGTCCGTGGGAATGTCATGCACATTGAGGTCAATCGTGGTTTCGCGGTTGACCTGTGCGACCAGTACCCGCAATTCGTCGCCCTCTCGGCCTGCACGCGCCATGTTGATCGCCATAATGGATTGCACGCCTGACTGGATCACCACGTACACCGAATGGATCACGATACGGCCAAAATTTGCCTCGGTGATGCAGTAAAAACCCAGGCCCGCAGCCTGCAAACGATCAAACACCACGTGGTGTATCGCGTAGAGCACCGCTCCGAAAACAATGACCCGCCAATCGCGGTAGGTCAAAAAGAGTGCCAACGAAACAAACACCCCGAAGTGCATTTCCTCCATGCCCCTGGCAAGTTGTATATGGAGTGCCACGAAAGAAACCAACACAAACGCCAGGACAAACCGGCTGAGCATGGTGTAGCGCGCCACGGCAAATACGCCGAAGGCCAGTCCCAACAGCAGGACCGTGGCGGTTATCGCCAGCCCGCTATCCACAAAAGACAAACCCAGTGTGATCGACACGAGCGCAGACAACACGATCGCGGACAGCAATACTTTGTCACCCAACTGGGCGAGGGCCTCTGTACTGGTCTGGTTTGCAACGATAGCCATAAGATCTCCTTGAGGACAGACGTCGAAGGTAGCAAAAAATGGCCATTTGCCAATAGCGAAATACACCCGGAAGACAGTGCACTTGCCCACACCGGATCGCCAAATCACCTGTTTCGGCGACAAACAGGTTGTAAGCGCATGACGTTGACAGAGCAACTTACTTCACGAAAACAAGAGACTACACTCGACACATGCAATTGCTCGTCATCGATGATCATCCGGTCGTGCGCCAAGGCCTGGTCGCCGCGTTGCGGCAACTCCAACCGGGGGTAGAGGTCCTAGAAGCCACTGACGGAGCCCACGGCTTGGAACTGCTGGAACGGAACCCGCACGTCAAAGCGGTACTCATCGATCTTGAAATGCAACCCTTGGGCGGCCTTCCGACCATTCGCCAGATCCGCCAGATGCAGGCCACCTTGCCAGTGCTGGTCGTCGCCGGGTCGGAAGAACCGGGCGACTACCATGCAGCCATGCAAGCAGGCGCCAACGGCTACTGCCCTAAATCCAGCGGACTTCGCGCCATCCGTGAGGCAGTACGCCAAGTACTCGATGGCAAACCCTATGTGCCTGAGTTCATAGGTTCCAACCCCGCGTGAGCCAAACGCCGACCTCGATGCTTGACCCGGAGCGGGTTCAGCTGCTGAGCCATTTCGGCTCTGCAGTCGCACTGTCTTGCTGCCTTTATGCAGGTTTCAATTGGCTGATGGGCTTTTTCACGGGCGTGTGGATCATGCTGGGCAACGGCGCCTTGCTGATGTTCAACCAGCTACGCCTCGGCAGCATCGATAGCCACACCGCCTACAACCGCCTGGCGACCACCCAAACCACCATTTGCTTTGTGGCTGTATGTGCAGTGATCCAGCAAACCGGCGGCGTGCAGTCCCCGGTCATTGTGTGGATTGCGCTGGCGCCGATCGCGGCCACCCTGCTCTTCAGCTTTACCCGCAGAACGGTGTTCTGGCTGCTCATGACGCTAGGGGCGGTCAGCGTGTTTGGCGTGCTGCCGCTGATGGGTATCGAGGTGCCACGCAACTACAACACCGAACTCACCCACATTTTTTTCAGCTGCAGCCTGTTTGGTTTTGTACTGCTCCTGTTTTTACTAACCCAGATATTTGAGAGCACCAAAAACCGGGCGCTCCAAGAGTCTGAAACCCACAACCGAGAGCTGCGCCTGGCCAATGACCGGGTGGAAGCGGCCTATGTGGCCAAGTCCCGCTTTTTGGCTGCTGCAAGCCACGACCTTCGACAGCCGGCACACGCCCTGGGAATGTTTGTAGCTCGTCTGAGCCAAATGCACACACGCCGTGCCGATACCGTCCGGGCTGCCGACAGCTACCCCGATCTCGTGCAGGGTGTCGAGGCCTCGGCACAAGCACTGCAAGAGCTACTCGATGTGCTGTTTGACTACTCGCGCCTGGAGGCCAACAACACCGACAACCCCTTGTGTCCGGTCAATGTGAATGCGCTGTTCAATCAAATGCGGGTGCTTTTTTCAGAAATCGCCAACAGCAAGGGGCTACGACTGCGTATTCGCCCCACCTCGACCTGGATCATCAGTGACCCGGTGCTCTTGCAGCGGGTGTTGCTGAACCTGATCTCCAACGCCATCGAATACACCCCCAGTGGAACGGTGCTGGTCAGCTGCCGGCCGGCCAGCGGCGGTCAACAAGCCTGTATCCAGGTGTGGGACAGCGGAATCGGTATCGACCGGAATCTGCACGCAACGGTGTTTGAAGAGTTTTTCCAGGTCGAAAACCCCGAGCGGGATCGCGCCAAGGGCCTGGGTCTCGGGCTGAGCATGGTCGATCGCGCGTGCCGGTTGTTAGGCCACTCGCTGAACTTGCGTTCCAATTTGGGCTGCGGTAGCCGTTTTTCAGTCACCGCGAACAGCACGCCCTTGCGTCCGGCCACACCCGAACCGCAACAGACGCCCCAGCAAACGGCAGCCCAAGTCGTTCAGGGTACGGCAATCTGGCTGATTGAAGACAACCAAATGGGCGGGAAAGCGCTGCAGGGTTTGCTGCAGTCGTGGGGCTGCGAAGTCACCTGGTTTGAAAGCGGCCAAGAAGCGCTGGACGCCTCTGCAAACGGCAACTGGCCCGACTTCATCATCAGCGACTACCGTTTGCGCGACAACCTGACCGGTATCGAAGCGATTCTGGAATTGCGCGAGGCTGCGCAAGCCGACATCCCCGCCTGCCTGATCACCGGGGATCTGGAAGAAGACGTGAAATACCAGGCCCACCACGCCGGACTGACGCTACTCAAGAAACCTATTCAGCCCGCCAAGCTGCGGAGCTTGCTGCGCAGGCGCATGACAGCGCCCACCGCCTGAGTGCAGCGCGGCAGGGGCGATGCTGTGCCCCCCTGCACTCTCAGCGTCTGCAGCAATAGCAGACGCAGAAACCTACAAAACGATCAGTGCGTGCCTGCCAACAAGGCGGCATTGCCTCCCGCGGCGGTGGTGTTCACCGTGACGGTTTGCTCCGCGCAGAAGCGGTACAGGTAGTGCGGGCCGCCGGCTTTCGGGCCGGTGCCACTCAACCCTTCACCGCCAAAAGGCTGCACGCCCACCACCGCGCCGATCATGTTGCGGTTGATGTAGATGTTGCCCACATGGGCGGCCGACGCCAGTGCCTGCGCCCGGCTGTCGATGCGGGTCTGGATGCCCAGCGTAAGGCCATAACCCAGCGCGTTGATCTCGGTGATCACGTCTTCCGGGTTACCGTTCCAGCGCACCACTTGCAGCACAGGGCCGAAAATTTCGGCCTTTACCTGGCCAATGCTCGCCACCTCAAACGCATGGGGCGCAATCAGATTTGCTATGGATTCAGTAGCGGCTTGCGCAGAATCTGTGGGCGCCAGCAGCACTTTTGACTCATTTTTCAGACGCGTGATGTGGCGCTGGATGTTGTCAAACGCTTCGCGGTCAATCACCGGGCCGAGGTCGGTGGCCAGGTCGGCCGGGTTACCCACCTGCAGCTCTTGGGCTGCGCCTTGCAGCATCTCGATCACGCCATCGGCAATCGCGCTGTGCACCACCAGCAGGCGCAGCGCAGAGCAGCGTTGGCCGGCGGAGCGGAAGGCGCTCATGACCACCGCGTCCACCACCTGCTCGGGCAGCGCGCTGCTGTCGACCAGCATGGCGTTGATGCCACCGGTTTCGGCAATCAGCGGGACGATGGGGCCGT
>DAINNP010000098.1:0-1307 GCA_036735785.1 Rhodoferax sp.
GCGGCCAGGGTAGCGGCCAACAGCGTCATGCGCACAGGAGATTTAACGTTCATAGCTTCTCTCAGTTCTCAATCAAGTTAAAAAAACGGTCTATTCAACACACCAATGGCAGGGATGCCACTCAAATCACACATTTGCCGCCCACAGCAGACAACGCCACACTGTAGTTCAAGAATCACAGCGTGCCTCAGTGTCCGCATCAGGGCTTCTCCGTATATAACTCGGTCGTTATATACCTCTTACTCAACTCCGCAACCCGGCAGATGCTTCTCAGGCCTGGCGCAGCGTCTGCAACGATTGTCCGATGGCACTGGCCAGTCGCGCATTGTTCAGCACCAGCTGGATATTGGATGCCAAGCTGTCACCACCCGTGATTTCGCACACCCTCGCCAACAAAAATGGAGTGGATTCTTTCCCCCCGATTTTCTGGGCTTGGGCTTCCGCCAATGCTTGTTCAATAGCAGCATCAATCGCTTCGCTGGGCATTGCGTACTCAGCAGGGATGGGATTTGCAATAACCATGCCACCGCTCAGCCCCATAGCCCACTTTGCGTGTAACACCTGGGCGATCGCCAGCGGCGTATCTAGGCGGTAATCCACCGAAAACGCACTGTCGCGGGTAAAAAATGCGGGCAATGCCGTGGTCTGGTACCCCACGACAGGCACACCGTGCGTTTCGAGGTACTCAAGGGTCAAACGCAAGTCAAGGATGGATTTGGCCCCCGCACACACCACGGCCACCGGGGTCTGTGCCAGCTCTTGCAAGTCTGCAGACACATCAAAGCTCTCTTGGGCACCCCGATGCACTCCGCCAATGCCACCCGTGGCAAACACGCGGATCCCGGCCATTGCGGCGATGATCATGGTCGATGCCACCGTGGTCGCGCCAGTAGCACCCGCCGCCACAATAAACGGCACATCACGGCGACTGACCTTCACAACGTCGCGGCCGGAGCGGCCGAGTTGCTCAATGTCGGCCTCAGAGAGGCCCGCCTTCAGGCGCCCGTTCACAATCGCAATCGTGGCGGGCACCGCGCCATGCGCCCGGACTTCTGCCTCGACCATCAAGGCCGTTTGCACGTTCTGGGGATACGGCATGCCGTGGGAAATGATGGTGGACTCCAAAGCCACCACGGGCACGCCGTTTTGCAAGGCGTATTGCACTTCGGGTGCGATATCGAGATAAGGGTTCAGGGTCATGCGTTCTTGCTCATATGTTGCCGGACGGCGGCATCGGTCAAGTCCGGCGAGTTGGCGAATGTACTTGAAAGCGTGATCTCGGCGCAGGCAACGCCGTACTCCACCGC
>DAINNP010000098.1:1407-8059 GCA_036735785.1 Rhodoferax sp.
CCAGTCGCCGGCACTTGGCCACCGACACGCCATCGACCACTACCTTTCGCTTCAGACCCAGCAGATAGGCCAGCGTTGGCTGCGCCAGATTGCAGTCCACCAGCAGCAAAGCTTTGGCATCTGACAAGGCGGGAGAAGCCGCACACACCTCAGGCGTGAGCGACTCCAGAATACCCATGTCATTCACCGCCATCGCCACCTCGCCATCGGGCTGATGCAAGGACAAATAGGTCGCCGTGCGTTGACCGGCAATCGTCAACATAGCGTCAACGCCTACGCCGGTTGCAGCGGTGCTGGCCACCACTTGGCGGCCAAAAACATCGGCGCCCACCACGGACAACAACTGCACACGCGCACCGAGCCGAACCAGGTTCTCCGCCAAGTTGCGGCCGACTCCGCCGGGTGAATACTGGATGCTCCCGGGCGTGGAATCCCCGGCGGTAACCGCGCTATGCGCTTTGGCGCTCACGTCCATGTTGGAGCCACCTACCACGGTGACCGAGAGAAAAGCAGCGGACGGATCAGGGGTCATTAAGGTCTATATCGAAGGGCTTATCTGGCGCTCACAGTTTCAGCGTCAAAATAAGCGGCTTCGCAAACTGAGAGTGCTAACGATGATACTTGTGGCTGGCTCTGCCAATTTGGACTTTGTGGTCCGCGCCCCTCACATTCCTGCCCCGGGGGAGACGGTGCTCGGCCGCGACTTCAAGACCTTTCCCGGAGGCAAGGGAGCCAATCAGGCCGTTGCATCCGCCAAAGCTGGCGGCGCGCCCACCCACATGCTGCTGGGTTTGGGGAACGATGCTTTTGCATCGCCTTTAGAGAGTTCGCTCCAATCAGCAGGAGTCACGATGCACATCGTGCGCACCCCTGACCACCCGACCGGAACCGCCTTTATTTGCGTGTCTGATGATGCTGAAAACGCCATCACGGTCGCACCCGGCGCCAACGCCGAGTTGCGCCCCGACCATTTGCCGTCGCTGGCCGGGTTCACCCACCTGCTTCTGCAACTCGAAACGCCCTTGGACACCGTGACTGCCTATGCACAGGCGGCGCGCGCCAAAGGTGTGCAAGTCGTGCTGAACGCGGCGCCTGCCCGGCCATTGCCTGCCGAATTGCTGGCCTTGGTGGACGTGCTGGTTGTCAACGAAGGGGAGCTTGCCGTGGTATCCGGCCACCAAGGCAGCATTGCAGCCTGCCTGGAGCGCTTGGCAGTGCCCACCGTGGTCGTCACCTTGGGGCACCACGGCAGCTGTGCCCGCCACCTAGGCGGGTTTGTGCTGCAAAGCGCATTCCCTATCACTCCGGTCGACACCACTGGCGCAGGCGACACCTTCTGCGGCAGCCTGGTTGCTGCCCTCAGCCAAGGGAAGGATTTGCCCGCGGCCCTGCGGTTCGCCAGCGCCTCCAGTGCTTTGGCCTGCACACGCTGGGGAGCCCAGTCCAGCATTCCGGACACTGCAGAGGTCCATGCCCTGCTCGACGCCTCGCCTATCTCCGATCCGGCCAGTGAAAGTGCCTTGCGCAGCTTTTGCGGCCTGAACTAAACCCTCTCAACCCGATTCTTAACCGAGACACACCCCATGAGCAACGCCACCACTGCCAGCACCGCCCGCAAAGTGATTTACGACACGGACCCCGGTGTCGATGACGCCATGGCGCTGTACTACGCGCTGGCCCACCCCGGCATTGATGTGGTGGGCATCACCACCACCTTCGGTAATGTGACCGTGGAGCAAGCCGCCACCAACGGCCTGTACCTGACAGAAATCGCAGGTCGCAAGATCCCCGTCACCCTCGGCGTGAAAACCCCTTGGCTCAAAGCGCCCGGCACACCGCCTGACTTCATCCACGGTGGCGACGGCTTGGGTAACCTGCCCTCCCGCGTGGCAACCACCAGCGTGCTGGACCCCCGTCCGTCCGCACAATTCATTGTGGACATGGCCCGCGCCCACCCCGGCGAAATTACCCTGGTCGCTGTCGGCCCCTTGGGCAACCTCGCCACCGCGCTGAAACTCGAGCCCAACCTGCCCAAGCTGCTGAAAGAGGTCTTCATCATGGGTGGCACCGTGGTGGAGCCCGGCAACGTATCCCCTGTGGCGGAAGCCAACATCTGGAACGACCCGCACTCTGCAGACTTTGTGTTCACCGCAGGCTGGAAGCTCACCATGGTGGGCCTCGATGTCACCCACCAGCTGATCGTGCCCTTGGCCCTGTTCAAAAAAGTGGCAGACCACCACAAGCACGTCGCTACCGACACCCTGCACCACGCCGTGAGCTTTTACGCGGACTTTTACAGCGGCATTTACCCGCATGTGGCCAAGATCCATGGCTGCTTCGGCCACGATGTGTTGGCCTTTGTGGCGCTCACCAACCCTGAGCTGTTTGACATCCAGACAGGCCGCATCCGCGTGGCGACTGAAGGCCCCGCCAACGGCCAGACCATGATGCGCCGCAAGGACATCTTCTATCCGCAGCCTGGTTGGGGCGACGACGTGCCCGACACCCACGCCTGCCTGCAGCTCAAGGCCGACGAAGCGTTGCAGCTTATCGAAACCACCCTGATGTCCTCCTGGCTCTAAGCCCCACAGAAAGCGCGAGTCCCGTCATGCACTTACCCGTCGTTGACTTCACCAGCCCGACAGCTCCACAAGAGTTTTGCAAAAGCCTGCACGAAACCGGCTTTGGCGTCCTGAAGAACCACCCCTTGAGCCAGGATCTGGTCGAGAGTATTTACGCCGAATGGCTCGGATTTTTCAAAACCGAGGCGAAAACCAAATACCCCAACGACCCGGTCAAGCACGACGGCTATTTCTCGCCCAGCGTGTCAGAAACGGCCAAGAACTTCACCAAGAAGGATTTGAAAGAGTTCTTTCACATCTACCCTTGGGGCCGCTACCCGGCCGAGGTGAGCGACGCTGCCCAGCGCTACTACGCCGACGGCGCCACCTTGGCTGCCACACTGCTCAACTGGGTGGAAGCGAACTCGCCAGCGGATGTGAAGGCACGGTATTCCATGCCCCTTCCCGCCATGATTGAAGGCAGCGACCACACCCTCTTGCGCGTTTTGCACTACCCGCCGCTGCGGGGCGATGAAGAACCCGGCGCAGTGCGCGCTGCAGCCCATGGTGACATCAACCTGTTGACCATCCTGCCCGCCGCCACCGAGCCGGGCCTGCAAGTATTGGGTAAGGATGAAGCCTGGCACGATGTGCCCTGCGACTTTGGTCTGCTGATCGTCAACATCGGCGACATGCTGGCCGAAGCCTCCGGCGGCTACTACCCCAGCACCGTGCACCGGGTGCTCAACCCCACCGGCGAAGGTGCGACCAAGTCGCGCATTTCGCTACCCCTGTTTTTGCACCCCCGCCGCGAAGTAGTGCTCTCCGAGCGCTACACGGTGGAAAAGTACTTTAACGAACGCATGGAAGAGCTGCGCGGCAAAAAGTACTGAGGTGCGCCCGGACTTTGATGCTCAGACTTCCGGCCCCGGCGAACTTTAGCAGCGCAACGCTTGGAGCTGCTGTTTTAGGCAAAATTGGCCGCTAGCGCTCTAAGAATATGTGCAAGCAGCTACTTTTTTTGTAGCAGATGGAGCGTACAAGCGTTCGAAATGGATCTCAGAAAGGCAGCTTCGGGCCAGTAACGGACTCCAGTGAATGACTACTTTATAGCGGTGTTACTGGACCGGTAGCTTCGCTATGCCAATCCAAGCCAGTGTCAGAGTCGGGCCGGTAGAGGTCTTAGCTCCAATAAACCTGACTTCCTAGAACTCCTCCAACTCACCCGTAACACCCATTGCGCCGAATCAGGGTCCTATTTCGAAAAACAGAAGGCACAATAAACGGGCCATCATTCTGTTCAGCACGACTCATGAACTCACCTGCCTTCGAACTAAAAGACTACCGCCAGCCTGTGGTGACTTCGCTTGGTGTGATCCTCGGTTTTCTCATCGGATTTCTGGGGCAGTGGGTGACAGAGGACAACTTCGCGCTGCGCTCGCTGTCGGACGGCGTGGTGCTGCTGGCCTGTTGTATTGGGGCACTGCTGTTGTTTAGCGCCTTGTTTCGCATGCTTCAGCCGTGCGTAGCGTCCGAGGAGGCTCTCGCCCATTACCGGGTCACGCTCAAGCTGTATATGGCTGGGCTCAGCGCTGCGTTCGGCGGCATCCTTATGTCGGCCTTTATTTGATGCCTAGGGCCAAGGCCGTTTGGCCTTCAAAAAAAGCAAATGAGGAATTTATGATGAACCGTCGCCGAACACTTCTCTCTCTTGCCGCAATTCCTATGACCCTGACCCAGGCGAATCTCAGCCTCGCCGCCACACCGTCGCCAGCAGCATGGCGGATGCCAGATGAAGCCGAGCCGCATGCGCGCACGTGGATGGCGTTTGGGGCGCACCTAGACATATGGGGCAGGAAGCTGCTGCCGGCGGTGCAGCAAGACCTAGCCAATATAGCCATGACGATTGCCCGCTTCGAGCCCGTGTCGATGCTGGTGCGCCCGAACGACATGGCCCGGGCGTCCGAGCTGCTCAAGGGGTCAAGGGTCGAGCTAATCGATCAGATGGTGGACGACTTCTGGGTACGTGACTCAGGCCCAGTTTTCGTGACCAATCACCAAGGACAGAAGGCAGCAGTCGACTTCAATTTCAATGGCTGGGGCAAGAAGCAGAAGCATGCGCATGATGCCAAAGTGGCAGCCTTCGTCGCTGATCGTGCTGGCGTGGCGAGGCTGAAAACGTCGCTAGTACTGGAGGGGGGCGGTATAGAAGTGGACGGCCACGGCACAGCCATCATCACCGAGAGCTGCGTGCTCAATGCCAACCGCAACCCGGGCGTATCTAAGGCCGACTGTGAAGCCGAACTCAAGCGCCTTCTGGGGTTGGAAAAGATCCTCTGGCTGCCAGGCATCAAGGGCAAGGACATCACGGATGGGCATACCGATTTCTACGCACGCTTCGCTGCCCCAGGGTTGGTGGTGGCGGGCTACGACACGGATCCCGCTTCGTATGACCACGCCGTTACCAAGCGGCACTTGAACCTGTTGCGCGATATGACCGACGCTCGCGGCAACAAGCTGGATGTGGTGGTGATAGAGGGGCCCGAAACAGTGCGAGAACGCTACGCGGACAAGGACTTCGCCGCCGGATATATCAATTTCTATGTGTGCAACGGCGCAGTGATTGCGCCTGAGTTCGGCGACAAAAAAGCCGACGCCAATGCTCGCGACACGCTTAAGGACCTGTTCCCGAAACGTGAGATTGTGCAGCTCAACATCGATGGCGTGGCGGCCGGCGGTGGCGGGATTCACTGCACCACACAGCAAGAACCTGCGGTTTGAGGCCAGCCGTGATAGAGCACGGTTGGCGTCAGAGCTGACGGCCTGCAAACCTTCGCTGATAAAAGCTCCCGCGGGATTCCAGGCAGGAGACGAAATGGCAACCGCCTCCGATCGAATGTCTGCTTCGGAACGATGACTTGGATATTCTGTACTACCGCTTTGGGTCGGAAGCTAGCATTGCTGACCCCGTTTCCCATCGATCCCCGCCGCCCCATATAACCAGACCTCATACCCCCATAGCTAAAAAGTAGTTTTCAATCTAAGCCGGCCCGCCTACATTCGCCCGCATGCACGATTTAGCGTTTGTATTCGCGGGCTTCTTTGTAGGCACGATTGTTGGGTTAACCGGTGTGGGCGGTGGCTCGTTGATGACGCCCATCCTGATTTTCTTTTTCGGGGTCAAGCCTTACATGGCGGTCGGTACCGACCTGCTGTTTGCCGCTTTCACCAAAATGGGCGGCACCGTCAAGCTGGCACGTTCCCGCCATATCGACTGGCCGGTGGTCTTGAACCTGTCGGCCGGTAGCATTCCTGCCGCGCTGGTCACCCTGTATGTGTTGCGCGAGCTCGGCGCTACCAGCACTGCCGTCCAGCACATCATGACGACCACCCTCGGTTTTGCCCTCCTGCTAACTGCAGCGGCTACCTTGTACAAGGCGGTCCGCGGCAAAAGCGGCCCCACAGCCATTACAGCCGGCCAGGAGTCGGCAGCTGCGCGCCCCCGCCATTGGAGCCTGCCGCTGTTGTTCGGCGCCCTCATTGGTACGCTGGTTACACTCACGTCCGTCGGTGCGGGGGCAATTGGCGTGTCGGTCTTGATGTTGCTCTACCCCCTGCTGCCTTTACCTCGCATTGTGGCGGCGGACATTGCCTACGCAGTGCCCCTCACCCTGGTGGCGGGCATGGGCCACGCGTCGCTTGGCTCGGTGGATTGGCCTCTGTTGGCCAAGCTGTTGGCTGGCTCGCTACCCGGCATTTGGGTGGGCTCGCACCTGATGTTCAAGACCCCGGAGCGGGTGATTCGCGCCCTGCTCTCGTTGCTGCTGGCCTATGCCGGTTTGAAACTCATTGCACTTTGATTTTTTGCTGAACCCTGTCTATGTACCAATACACCGAATTTGACCGCCAGTTCATCCGCGCCCGCGCGGCCCAGCACCGCGACCAACTGGAACGCAACCAGGCCGGCACTTTGAGCGATGAAGAGTTCCGCCCCCTGCGCTTGCAAAACGGCTGGTACATCCAGCGCTACGCGCCTATGCTGCGCGTGGCCGTGCCCTACGGCGAGCTCTCCAGCGCCCAGTTGCGCGTGC
>DAINNP010000099.1:0-8050 GCA_036735785.1 Rhodoferax sp.
GTGCAGCAGGCGGTGGGCATCAAAGGTGTTGTAGATGCGGGCGCGCTTGTCCATGTTGAAGGTGAACCCCAGTGCCTCGCCACGAACGCGGATGTTCTCGCGCGCGGCGGCGGCTTGCTCGGGGGTAGAACCGTACTTTTTGCTCAGGTGTTCGGTGATGTCTTCGCCTTCGGGCACCATGTTCGGGTTGAGCTCAAAAGGCTGGAAGTGCATTTGCACCGCCACTTCGCCATCAAGGCGTTGCAGCGCGGTTTCCAGGGATTGCAGCCCGATGGCGCACCAGGGGCAAGACACATCGGATACGAAGTCGATTTTGAGTGGCGTTGGATTCATAACAAGTTTCAGCCGGTAGCGTCAGCGTGCACAAAAGCGCCCTACAGCGCTTGACCCAAGCGGGCAATGCCCTCTTCAATCTTGGCTACATCAGCCGTGGCGAAGCTCAAACGCAGGGTCGTTAAATCCGGATCATGGGCATAAAACGGGGCCCCGGGCACGAAAGCCACCAGCTTGTCGATCGCACGTTGGGCAAAGTCACCCGCATGCGTCGGCTTTCCGTTGGCACCGGTAAGACGTGCCCAGAAAAACATGCCGCCCTGAGGTGCGTCGAATGCAATCGCATCGCCTAACTCAGTTTGCAAGCGGTCAGCCATCACCCGGGCACGCTCAGCATAGGTGGCGCGCACGGCCGCTAGCGCGGTCGGCAGGCGATTGAGCGTCAGATAGTGGGCGGCGGTGGCTTGGGTCAGGTTGCTGGTATGGGCATCGCTGAATTGTTTGCACATGGTGGCGCGGCCTAACAAAGCCGGCGGCGCAATCAACCACCCCACGCGCAGACCGGGACTGAGCACCTTGCTGAAAGAGCCGCAATGCGCCAGCCACTCGCGGCTGCCGGGCACCGAATCACTCAAGGCCAGCAGGCTGGGCGGCGGCGCCTGGTCGAAGAACAATTCGCCATACGGGTCGTCTTCCACTACCAGGGTCTGGGTACGGGCCGCGATTTCGAGAATGCGCTTGCGGCGCTCCAGGCTCAGCATGGCACCGCTCGGGTTGCCGAAAGACGGAATCAAGTACACCAGCTTCGGTTTGTGCTCCTCGATCAGGGCTTCGAGCTTGTCGACATCCACCCCCTGCGCATCGATGGGAGCGCCGATGACCTGCGCACCATACAGCCTGAAGCACTGAATCGTGGCAAGAAACGTAGGCGCTTCCATGATGACCTTGTCGCCCGGGGAAATCATGGTCTTGCCAATCAGGTCCAACGCTTGCTGACTGCCGGTGGTGACGATCAAGCCATCCGGCGCAACGGTGGCACCCTTGCCGGACATATGCAGACTGATGCCTTCGCGCAGCGGTTGATAGCCTTCAGTAGCACCGTATTGCAAAACCGGGCCGGGGTTGTTTTTCAACACCGCGTCGGTGGACTCCCGGATGCCTTCCACATCAAACAAGGCGGGGTCCGGAAAACCACCGGCAAAACTGATGATGCCGGGCTTGCCCAAGAGCTTAAAAAGCTCGCGAATGGCAGACGTTTCGACTTGGTTCAAACGATCAGCAAACAACATATTTAAACTCACATTTCAAACAAAAAATTTATTAAAAATTTAACAGCAAATCAGATTTTCAAACCACCAGAAAGAAGGTAAATTGTCTCCGTGTCCCGGTCATTCATTCATATCAGGAGCCCCCATGACCCAGCTTGCAACCTTCTTTGAATCCGTCAAATTGCCTTCCATGTCTGAGGTTGCACATGCCCTCATCAAGTCACTGAATGACGACGATGTAGGAGTCCGCGAAATTCGAGATCTGATCGGTCAAGACCCGGCTCTCTCAGCAAAACTTCTGCGCTTGGCCAATTGTGCCCAGTTCGGACTGCCGCGCGGCGTCTCGTCGCTGGACGACGCCATCACCATGGTCGGCATGCAAAAAGTCCGTACTTTAGCGCTGGGCGCCTGCCTTTCTGAGTCCTTCCCCGTCATCGAAGGTTTGGATCGCAAGGAATTCTGGCGCACCAGCATGGCCTGCGCAGGCTACTCGCAGTGGCTGGCGGTCGGCTTGGGCATGGACGGTCAGGAAGCCTGGTTGACCGGCATGATGCTGCGCTTGGGCGAGCTGCTGATCGTGCAGGCCGAGCCCGATGTGCTGCAAGAGATTGAAAAACTCCCTCACATTCCGGGAGTGCGTTGGCAACGCGAAGCCCGGCTGGTGGGCTTTACCGAAGGCCAGATCACCTCGGAGTTGGCACGGCGCTGGAATTTCCCGCCCCAAATTGTTCAGGCGCTGGCGCAATCTGCAGACCCGGTCACGCCCCACGGCTTCTCGCGACTGGCTGGGGTAGTGCACTTGGCAGGCCTGATGGCCGAGACCGACCACAACGGACCCGACATCATTGACACACTGCCAACCGAGGTGGTCACCGCCTTGATGCTGGACAATGACTGGCTACACGCCAAATTCCCAGCGCAAGACACCTTTATCAATGTGACCAGTCTGTGAAACCTGCCCAGATCGAACAATTTTTTTCCACGCTGCAAGCTGCCAACCCTCACCCCCAGACTGAACTGGAGTTCAGTTCGGTGTTTGAGTTGTTGGCAGCCGTTCTCTTGTCGGCACAAGCCACAGACGTAGGGGTGAACAAGGCCACCCGACGGCTTTTTGCAGTAGCCAACACACCCCAAAAAATTCTCGATCTGGATCTTGCAGGACTGGAAGACCACATCAAAACCATCGGCTTGTTCCGCAGCAAAGCCAAACACCTGATGGAAGCCTGCCGCATGTTGGTCGAACAACATGGCGGCGAGGTGCCTGCAGACCGCGAGTCACTGGAGGCCCTGCCCGGCGTAGGGCGCAAAACAGCCAATGTGGTGCTCAATGTGGCATTCGGGCAACCCACCATGGCGGTTGACACCCATCTGTTTCGCCTTGGCAACCGCACTGGCCTTGCACCAGGCAAAACGCCTTTGGCAGTGGAGCTCAAACTCCTCCAACGTATTCCCGCCCGATACATGGTCGATGCGCACCACTGGCTGATCTTGCACGGCCGTTACGTATGCCAGGCGCGCAAACCTTTATGTCAGATATGCAGCGTAAAAGCCTATTGCGGATATAAACTGAAGGGATGAGCCGCGAGTCCCTCGCGGAGGGCAGCCCCATTACAAAAAGCTTTCATGGCGGACATCAACACTTTTCTCCAAGCGGTCAAACTCCCTGTGATGCCCGAGGTGGCACAAGCACTGATACGCACCCTCACCGACGACGATGCCAATGTTGTCACCGTGCGGGACATCATTGCCAAAGACCCTGCCCTCACCACCACTTTGCTGCGCATGGCCAACAGTGCGCTATTCGGTCTATCCCGCAGCGTCACCACCCTGGACACCGCGGTCAGTGTGGTCGGCATGTCGCAGATCCGGGCACGGGCATTGGGCATCTGCATGTCGCAGGTGTTCAAGTTACCTGAGGGCATCAACCGGCTGGAGTTCTGGCGCTACAGCATGGTGAGTGCCGGTTATTCCAAGTTTTTAGCCCACCAGCTCAAGCTGGACGAGCAGCAGGCCTGGCTGACTGCGACCATGTTGCGGCTTGGCGAGCTCTTGGTGGCCTTGCACACCCCAGCGGTGATCGCTGATTTGGAAGCCAAACCTTGCGAGCCCGGTGAGCGTTGGGCCCGTGAACAGCGCTTGGTCGGACACCACGAAGGGCAAATCACCGGCGAAGTCGCCCGGCGTTGGGATTTCCCCCACGACGTCGTCCATGCTCTGATGCATTGCGCAGCGCCGCTGGATGCAGCCGTTCCGTCCAAATTGTGTGCAGTGGTGCACCTGGGTGCTTTGTGGGCCGATAAAAGCAAAGACCTTGCAGAAGTGCAATCTGCGATTGCGGCCTCGCCGCCAGACATCATGGCCTTTCTCGGGCTGGACATCCAAACGCTGGTAAACACCGCCCCTGACCCGGAACAATTCAGCGACATTTCCTCGCTGCTCCACTAAGTAAGCCGGGCCCCACGCTCACGGTAACTGCCAAAAAAGGCTCCCCGCAGGGAGCCTTTTTTATTGTGTTGCTGCGAATCAGCCCTTGAGCAGTGCGCCCAAAGAGCCCAACAAATCGCCCGCGTTACCCAAGCCTTCGGTGGGCAAAGCGCCTCCGGGTGTGAGCTTGTCTACCAAGCCGGGCAGCATGGTGGAAAGCTGGCCTGCCACATCGCCGGAATTCAAACCCAACTGCTGGGCGAAGCCAGACAGGGCGTCGCCGCCCAACACTTGGGTCAACTGGTCTGCAGAGACCGGCTGGTTGGCACCGCTGCCGATCCACGAGGCCACCACATCGCCGAGGCCCGCTTCCTGGAATTTGCTGACCAAACCCTGCAAACCGCCAAGGCTGCCATCGTTGGCAAGCAACTGGCTGGCCAACTGCATGAGCTGCGGGTTGCCTTGCACCATTCCCATGATGTCTTGCAGGCCGCCGGAGCCACCGTTTTGCGCCACGGCGCTCAGTACGGAATCAAATAGTCCCATCCCATTCTCCTAGAGTGAATTGAAAAACCGGTGGCAGTGTGACACAAGCCCGTGAACGTTGGTTAAAGACAGACCCACTCGCCGAATGCCGGACCGGCCACCGGCCACTCCGAGGCGTGCGCGATCGTGCGTGTGCCCTCGCTCAGCAACTGCGCCGCCCGGGCCACACCCGCATGGCTGATCCACACCTCGTGATCACCGGTGTTACTCCGATAAGCGTCCCAGGCCTCAGCCACCCGCCCCATGAATCCGGCCACCGTTTCACCGCCGCCGAATGCGTGGTGCGCAAAATCGTCGGTCCAGGCTGCCATCTGCTGCGCGGCGATATCGGCCCACAGCGTGCCCTCGTGGGTGCCAAAGCCCATTTCCATGAGCCGCGCATCCGGCTGGCAATCAAGTGCCAAATCAGGCCGCAGCGCACACAGCGCTTGCATGAGGCGCTCACATCTTTGTAGCGGCGAGTAGCGCAGGCGGGCACCCATGGGCAGCACTTGGGCCGCTGCAAGGGCTGCAGACTCGGTGAGCGCTGCATCGGCCGGAACGTCCAGTTGGCCATAGCAGCTACCGGGCGCAATCAGGGGCACAGCATGGCGCACGATCCACAAGCTCATGGCGTGGCACCCGCGGGCCACAGCCCCCAAGCCAGCGCCAGACCCAGGTAAAACGCAATTTCACTGACCTGCTGCGCAGCGCCAAGGCAGTCGCCGGTGAAGCCTTGCAAACGCTTGGCAAACCAGCGGTGCATCCAGGCCCACGCCAACACGCTGAATCCAGTTGCCAAGCCCCACAGAGGCCACAAGTTGGCGGAGGGCCAACCAGTATTTGCTACCAAATAAATAGCATCAGGCGCAAACCCTACGAGCGCTAGAGCCACAAAACACCATAAATGGGCCACCCCCAAGGCGGGCAGGCTGATCTGTGCCGCCAGCGGTTTGGACTTGGAGACCGCACTATCCCCCACATGCGGTAGCAGCCGGATGGTGAGCAGCGGCCAGGTGCGGGACACCACATGCGCAGCAAACACGCCTGCCACCATCAAGCCCATGCTGAGCGAACCCAACATGGCCAGCAGCGCCACTTTGCACAGCAATGCCAGCATGACCGCGATGGCCCCGAAGGCACCCACGCGCGAGTCCTTCATGATCTCCAGCGCCCGCTCGCGGTTGTAGCTACCACCTAAGCCATCAGCCACATCGGCCAATCCGTCTTCGTGGAAGGCACCGGTCATCACCACACTCAGGGCGGTGCCCAAAGTGGCCGCTACCAAGGGGGCAAAAGGGCCTGCAGGCAACAGCGCCAACAAGCCCCATGTCAGCAGCGCCACCACGCCGCCCACCAGCCAGCCCACGCCGGGAAAGTGCGCCGCACTGGCGCGCAGCATGGCCGGGCTGAAGCCCACCCAGTCAGCCAAGCGGCCGGTCACCGGCACGCGGCTGAAAAACTGCAGGGCCAGCAGGTAGTGGCGGATGAAGCTGCGCATAGCTGCCGCGCGCCGGGCTCAGCCCACCGCCACCGGAGCGTCTGACTTTTCAGACACGCCGGCTGACGCAAAACTCGCCATGTCGCGCAGAACCGTGCACGCGGATTGCAGCAGTGGCCAGGCCAGCGCCGCACCCGAACCTTCGCCCAAGCGCAAGCCTAGGTCGAGCAAAGCCTGCACGCCCAGGTGCTGCAACATGAATTCATGGCCCCGCTCGCCCGAGCGGTGCGCAAACACACAGCGCTGCAAGACCAAAGGCTGCAAGGCATGCGCCACCACAATGGCGCTGGTGGCAATAAAGCCGTCCACCACAATCACCCGGCGTTCCTGGGCCGCCTGCAACACCGCGCCCACCATGGTCGCAATCTCAAAGCCACCAAAGGCTGCCAACGCATCCAGTGGCGCGGTCGCTTCAGCGTGCAAGGCCAACACCTCGCGCAGCACCTCGGTTTTACGCTGGACCGCAGGTGCATCCAAGCCAGTGCCGGCCCCGGTGCACACGGCAATGTCCAAGCCGCCCAAACGCGCCAGCAACATGGACGCGGCGGACGTGTTGCCGATACCCATTTCACCCAACAAGAGCGCATTGCCGGGCAGGCCCTTCACAAGCGCTATGCCATGTTGCAGAGCCTGATCGCGTTGAGCTGGAGTCATGGCAGGCTGTGCAGAGGAATCTGCCGTGCCCTGCTCCGCACCCAGCGCTTTGCGCACCTGCAAGCCGGGCCGTGTAGCGCCCGCGGGCAAACCGGCCAGAAAGTCGTGCTTCACGCCGCAGTCCACCACCGTCAAGGCGATTCCGTTTTGCTTGGATAGCACGCTCACCGCGGCGCCACCGGCCAGAAAGTTCTCCACCATCTGCCAAGTCACATCACTCGGAAATGCCGATATACCGCGGGCCGTGAGCCCATGGTCACCGGCAAACACCACCATTTGCGGCTGCTCAAGCACCGGTGCGGTGCTGCCCAAAATCTGGCCGATCTTGAGCGCCACATCCTCCAGGCGCCCGAGCGAACCCAGCGGTTTGGTCTTGTTGTTGAGGGTGTCTTGCAGTGCTTGCGTCAATGCCGGGTCGGCAATATCGGCCAAGGCAGTCCGCCCGAGAGCGAGGTCCCAAGCGGCTGCAATATCGTGGTGAATTTCGGAAGTTTGGGCGTGCGAGCCCGATGCGGCGTGCGCCGGCGATGTATTCATGGCATTCCCCTGTGCTGAATCAAAGAAGCACAGCCCGGCCTTGCTGTGCGTAAACAACATCAGGCCGGTCTTCTGGCTCGGAATCACCTGACCCGACGCGCCTTCCCGGCCTTGGCGGCCAGTGGCATTGAGCGCGGGTCATCATCCTTACAGCGTTGGGCACGCGACGGATTCACACCGTCTTCCCGATTCTCCCCAAGCCGTGGCAAGGGGCACCTGAAGCGGTCGATGATAGCAGCGGCGCCGCGCTGGAATAACCGCCAAGTACACCCGCCCAGAACGCAGATTCAGCGCCCGACCAGCCCGTCCAACACGCCGGGCCCGAAGTGATTCCCGATGTAATCCGCGAGCCCGTCAAACACCTTGTCCAGCGTAGGCACCTCGCCCTGCAAACGCTCGCCAAATAAGGCTTGCAAGACGGCTGCGTCTTCCAGCATGCCGTGCAGATACACGCCCATGACGTTGCCAGCCGCATTGCACCAACCCAAGTCGTCCGGCAACACCGCGTGGGCCAGATTGCCTGCAGCCGCCATGGCCACATGTTGCGCCGTTTGCCCGTGGTGAATCTCGTACCCAGCGACAGGCACGCCAGCCAACGCAGCCCAAGGAGAGGCTGTCCCGACATCGCTGCCGCCCACACCCGCGCCGGAGGGGGCATGGCCGGGGGCCGATTTCTGCGCGTTTGGCAGCATGAGGCCCCCGGCCGTGCCTCCTTCGGTGTGCGCCTGCAAAGAAGCCAAAAACCGCGTCGAGGTGTGCCGAACCGTCTTGTCCTCCGCAAACACCGTCACCAGCGGCAACAGCCCCAACCCCGGCGCATTGCCATCAATCCCGTGCGGATCAATCAAGGCCTCGCCCAGCATCTGCA
>DAINNP010000100.1:0-4731 GCA_036735785.1 Rhodoferax sp.
TTTGACGAGGCCAGCATAGGCCGCGTGGTGACCAAGCCCGACGCTCGCGGTGGTGGTCTGGGCCACCTGCTGATGGCAGAGGCTGTCAAAGCACTGGAAGGCGAGTGGGGCCCTCAACCGATTCGCATCGGTGCGCAAGCCCACCTCAAGTCCTTTTACGAGCGACACGGCTTTGTGGATGTGGGTAAGTCCTACATCGAAGACGGCATTCCGCACCTGGAAATGCTGCGCGGCGTCTGAAAAGCAGCGCCGACCCACACCTATAACGAAGAGAACCCCTGTGATTGCAAACTTTCAAGGCAAAACCGCCGTGCTTACCGGTGCAGGCTCCGGCTTCGGGCTGGAATGCGCACGCATAGGCGCCCGGCTGGGCATGAATTTGGTACTCGCCGACGTGCAGCAGGACGCACTGGACAAGGCGGTTGCCGAAATGGAAGCCGCAGGCTCCCAGGTGCTGGGCATGCGGGTCGACGTGTCGCAGGCTGCACAGGTGGAGGCGCTGGGTGCCGCCACGCTGCAGCGCTTTGGCGCACCGCACCTGGTGTTTAACAATGCCGGCGTGGGGGCAGGGGGCCTGATCTGGGAAAACTCCGCCCGCGACTGGGAATGGGTGCTGGGCGTGAACCTCATGGGCGTGGCCCACGGCGTACGGGTGTTCACGCCCATGATGCTGGAGGCAGCCAAGCAGGATCCAGAGTGGCAGGGCCACATCGTCAACACTGCCAGTATGGCCGGCCTGCTGAACGCGCCCAACATGGGGGTTTACAACGTGAGCAAACACGCCGTGGTGTCGCTGAGCGAGACCCTGTATCAAGATTTGGCGCTGGTTACCGACCAAGTGTCTGCCAGCGTGCTGTGCCCCTTCTTTGTGCCGACCGGTATCAGCCAGAGCGAGCGCAACCGCCCGTCAGGTGCGGCGCCAGCCCAACTCACCCGTAGCCAGCTGATCGGCCAGGCCATGACGGACAAGGCGGTGACGAGCGGCAAGGTCACCGCCGCCGAAGTCGCACAAATGGTGTTCGATGCGGTGGCGGAAGGTCGCTTCTATATTTATAGCCATCCCAAGGCGATTGCTTCTGTGCAAACCCGCATGGAAGACGTGATGCTGGCGCGCAACCCCACTGACCCGTTCGCCCATAAGCCCCATCTAGGTGAGGAATTGAAAAGATTACTCCGCTAAATCACGGACCATCTGTTAGTTTCGGGCAAAATGAGATCAAAGCCCGGACTGAACACTTGGTTGGAGAGCTCGATGCGTTGGAATTTACTGCCCTTACGACTGCTTTCATTCATCACCCTTTACGCTGCGGGCACGGCCATCGCCAGCACTCAAATCACGGTGACCGACAAAGACGGCAAGCCTCTGGCAAACGCCGTCGTATTCCTCGACTCGCCTGCCGCCAAGTCCGCAGCAAAACCGCTTTCCGGGATTGAAGTCATTCAAATTGGCAAGCAATTTTCACCGCAGATCGCGGTAGTGACACCGAACACCGCTGTCCTTTTTCCGAACAAAGACACCGTTCGGCACCATGTGTATTCGTTCTCGCCGGCTAAAAAATTCGAATTGAAGTTGTATACCGGTGTTCACACAGCTCCCGTAGTGTTCGACAAACCCGGAGTGGCCGTGCTGGGCTGCAATATCCACGACAACATGGTGGCTTGGGTATTGATCGTAGAAACCCCATATTTCGGCGTCACGGACGGCAGGGGCCGTCTCACCCTGGATGCCCCGGCTGGGAATTACCAACTCAAAGCCTGGCATTCCACGGTGATGCCAGGAGCCCCCTTGAGTGAGCAGCCGGTCAAAATAACGCCGGGTAACGACATGCTGAATGTCAAGGTGGCGGGGAGCACGGCTTGAAGTTGTTTCATTTCATGCGCAGATTCGGGGTGGGCACCAAGTTTGTGTCCATGTCGATCGCTATTCTTTTAGTGATTCAATCAGCGTCTTACCTGATTACAGAGAGAAACATCGACGAGATCGTCCGCCAACAGGTCAAAGAAGAGCTGATCACGGTGGATGCGAACTGGTGGGCATTGATGGAGCAGCGCGCGGCGAGCTTACGGCAAAGCGCCATGGTTCTCGCAACCGATTTCGGCTTTCGCGATGCGGTGCTGAGTGGCGATACCGAGACCATCCGCTCGGTGCTGGACAACAGCTCCGGACGCATCGGAGCTACCTTCGCAGCTCTGCTGACGGTCGACTACAAGCTGCAAGCGTCGAGCACCGATGCGTTCACCGAAGCCGGTTTGGTCGGCTTCTTCCAGCAAACCGCAAGTCGACTGGCCTCCGGCGGAGATGGTTATGCGCTGATCGATTTCGACGAAAAGTTATTGGTTACCGTGATGGTGCCCTTGAACGCGCCCGTGCAAGTCGGCTGGGTGATGATGGCGTTTCCCATCACCCGAGAGCAGGTGGAAGACCTGGTTAAAGTGAGCCGGGCCGATTTGGCCATCATCGGCTCCACCGGTGGTGTGACGGTCAGCAGTTTGCCATCGTCCACCTATCCAGCGTTACTGAACCTCAAAGATGGTGGCAACGCCATTTTGAATGGCCGCGAATACGTGGCGCGCAAATCGAGCGACCGCAGTCACTCGTCGGGGCTCGAGGTCTATATGCTGCGCCCGATTGATGTGTTTGTGGAGCCGTTCTCCCGGGTAGAGCAGGCACTGCTCGCACTCGCCGCGATCGCCATGGTGCTTTTTACTGTGGGCAGTTTTATCCTCGCCCGGCGGATCACAGTGCCATTGCGCAAGCTCTCCAAGGCATCGGACCAACTGAGTGCTGGGGACTACTCCATGGCCTTGCCGGCGCTACGTCACCGGGATGAGATTGGCGATCTCTCCCGTGCGTTTAACCACATGCGGACCAGCATCCAAAGCCAACAGGACGAAATCCGCGCACTCGCGTTTTGGGACCGTTTGACCGGTTTGCCCAACCGCATCCAGTTCCGCGATCTGGTGACGATGGCCATCAACAGCAGCCCCCAAGAGTCAGGGACCAGCCAACCTGTGACCATCTTGATGCTGAACCTGGACCGCTTCAAGTTTGTGAACAACGTGTTGGGCTACGCCTTCGGCGACCAATTGTTGATCGCAGTGGCCGAACGTTTAGTCAGCATCCCCGGCATCGTTCGCGAAAACGTTGCCCGAGTGGGCGGGGATGAGTTTGCCATTGTGCTGGAGGGTGTTGACTCGAATGGCTCGCTGCCGTTTGCCAAACAAGTGTCACAAGCATTTGAAGCCCCGATGAAGATGCAAGACCAGACGGTCGACATCAGCGCGGGCATCGGTATTGCCAGCTGGCCGAATGATGCAGCAGATGTAGACCGTTTGCTGAGCCGCGCCGTGATTGCCATGTATGTCGCGAAAAACAAGTCGACCGGCACCCAGATTTACCACGCGGCCTTGGATTCTTCCAGTCCGGAGACTTTGTCGATGCTCTCGGAGCTCCGACATGCCGTCGAAAACAACGAGTTGCGGGTCTACCTTCAACCCAAACTCCATATCGCCAGCGGCACGGTTTCATCGGCTGAAGCCTTGGTTCGCTGGCAACACCCGATGCGCGGCCTGGTGCCGCCGATGCAGTTCATTCCCTTTGCCGAGCAAACGGGCTATATCCGGCAAATGACCCTGTGGATGTTTGAAGAAGTCGCCCGTAACATGCAGCTGCTGAACTCGGCGGGCGGGCCCTTGTGTGTGTCAGTGAACCTGTCGACCCGTGATCTGCTGGACCAGGACTTCCCCGACAAGCTGGAAGACTTGATGCGCAAGCACGGTGTGGCCACAGAATCGTTCTGCCTAGAGATCACCGAGAGCGCCATCATGGACGATCCGGACCGAGCTGAGGCAACCCTCAACCGCCTTTCAGAGCGTGGCTTCAAGCTGTCCATTGACGATTTCGGTACCGGTTACTCGTCGTTGGCCTACCTTAAGCGTTTGCCGGTCAATGAGCTCAAAATTGACAAGTCTTTTGTTATGGGCATGGACGGTGATGAGAGCGACAGCCTGATCGTGAAGTCGACCATCGAACTCGCCCACAACCTCGGCAAAACCGTGGTGGCCGAAGGGGTGGAGAACCAGGTGATCACCGACAAGCTGCGTGCTTTGTCGTGTGACGAGGCCCAGGGCTACCATTTGAGCCGGCCGTTGCCTTTGGAGCAGTTCAACGCCTGGCGCTTGAAGTTCTCTGAAACCGCAGTGGTCCAAACCGCACCGACTTATCAGGTATAGACGGCGGACTCTGCCCAGCGCTGCGCATAAGCAGCGGCGAGCGTATAGGTTTGCATTTGCACCGCAACCGTCTGCTCCAAGTCATGGCCGTAGCCACCGCCCATGGTGATCACCACAGGCAGCCTCCGGTCCAAGCACCAATCCAGCACTCTTTGGTCGCGGGCATGAAGTCCGGCTGCGGTGAGTTTGAGTCGCCCGAGGCGGTCACCCTCGTGGGGGTCAGCACCCGCTAGAAAGAACACCAAGTCCGCAGAGAACCGGTGCTCCAACTCCTGCAAGGCGTGATCCAGGGTGATGAGGTATTCAGCGTCCGTGCAGCCGTCGGGCAAACCGATATCGAGGTCACTGGCTTCCTTCCGGAAGGGGAAGTTTTTTTCGCCGTGCAATGAGAGTGTGAAGACCGAGTCATCGCCTTGAAACACGCTCGCGGTGCCGTTGCCTTGGTGCACGTCCAAATCAATAACCGCCACCTGCAAAGGACTGCGGCGACTGCCGTCC
>DAINNP010000100.1:4831-8003 GCA_036735785.1 Rhodoferax sp.
GAGTAGTAGGCAAGCATGTCCGGATTGTGGCAAATCCGCGCTTTTCGCCCTGCTGTGGGGCCTTGATTTACACCGGTGCCGATAGCGGCCCAAAAAAATGAGAAAATACTGGTTTTCTCACCAACCTCAACAGGATCGCCACATGGGCAACAAAATCTTTACTGAAGCAGACCGCAAAGCTACTCCCGCTCCCCAGCCACTGCCCGGCTTCACCCTGCCTACCGGCGGCCGTGGTCAGCGCGTGAGCTTGGAGCGTGGTGTTGCTACCCGTAGCAAGAAGAACCCAGGCAAGCGTCACCGCTAAGCCCTGCAACCCCTGCCGGCCGATGGCCAGCAGACTTGCCAAACAAAAGGCCCTGTTTCAGGGCCTTTTGTTTTGGTGAATCGCCTCAAAGGCTCAATGCACCACGGGAGTCACGCCCAAGCGCCACAGGCTGGTAACTTCCCGGCTGCGCGCCGGGTGAAGCGCATCCACTGGGGCCTGGCTTTTTGCGTGGATGGGCTTGGCGTCGCTGCGGCCGAGTACCACCAAGCCAGCAGCCGCGATAGCGTCCGTCAACATGGTGGGGCTGCGTAGCCCCAAGCGCTCGGCCAGATCCGACAGAATCAGCCACCCCTCGCCACCGGGCAACAAATGGCCCGGCAAGCCTGCCAGAAATGCCAGCAGCATTCGGCTGTTTTCGTCATAGACCGCATACTCCACCGGCGCGCTGGGTCTTGCAGGTAGCCACGGTGGGTTGCATATCACGAGGTTGGCGCGCCCCGGCGGAAACATGTCGGTTTGCTGCAGTTCAATGGAAGCGGCGACACCCAATCGGGCGAAATTGTCTCCGGCACAGGCTATCGCCCTTGCGTCTTGATCCGTGGCCACCACTTGGGTTACCTGACGGCGCACCAGAACGGCAGACAGCACACCCGAGCCTGTACCGATGTCAAACGCCCGATAGGGGGTGCGCTCTCGTACACCCGTTGCATCTTGTGCGGGCAGGGGCTCCATGGCGACCAAATCAATGTACTCCCCACGGACGGGAGAAAAGACCCCATAGTGTGGGTGAATCCTGTTGTCGGGTGCGGGACCCAGAGCGGCAATCTCCACGCCATTTTTGCGCCATTCGCTGGCACTGCGCATCGCCAAAACGTCGCGCAACGAGGTCACACACGATTGCCCGGGCTCGACCGCTGGCCCCCAGGCTTCTGTACAGGCGAGGCGCGAGTCAGGGGCGCGGCGAAGTGTGATGTCGTAGTTGCCATCCAGTAGCACCAACACCATGGCCAGTATCCGGGCGCGCTGGGCTTGGGCTTGGCGGTGCAAATGAAAGACTTGAGGATCCATGGGCCCGTCCGTAGGCGTTGCGGTCAGGCTTTTTGCTCCCCTGTTTTTGCGTTTGGGCGGGGTATCGATGCGCCGCTGCAAGGCTTGCAGCAGCTGACGTGCGTTGTGAAAGTCTCCCCGCCACAGCAGGGCCGTGCCGCCACAAGCCGTCTGGTAGGCGGCGTCAGCGGTCCAGGTGTCGTCCGCCAACACGACCTTCGAGGGGGGCGCTGCACCCCGCTCGGAACGCCATACAGCAGCGCAGGCTTGGCCGTGTTCGGTCCAATGAAGAAACTGGGTGGGAGCGCGGGCGGGCAAAGTGCCGACGCTGGAGGTAATCGGCTGCATCGGTTTGCTCGCTGAGAAGGGGAAAGCGGGGGGAGGGCCTAGTTTGTACCCTAGAAAGCCCATCGGGCCAATGAACTACTGCGAATGGCCGTATTTTTTCAAAATGGCGTCGTACACGCCGTTGCCTTGAATAATCTTCAAGCCTGCGTTGAACTGGTCCCGGTGAGTGGCATCTTTGAACACTGCTTTGCGTGGATTGGGCGGAAAGATCGCGTGAATCGTGAGCGGCTTGCTGCTGTCGAGCTTGGGATCAAGGTCCCGCAAGAGATGCTGCATGATCCGCCGGTCGCCCACCACCACATCAACCCGCCCGGCAAACAGCAAGTTGTTTTGGGTGACCTGCAGGGGGTGCTCACTGTACCGGGGGTGGCTGCCCGCAACCCGCTTGAACCGCTCCCCCAACAAAAAACTGGCATTCTGGAAGGCCGCCACCGAATAGCCTGCCAAGTCCTCTATCCGTTTGAGGGAGAAATTGTTCGCCGCTAGTGTGATGGCGACGTTTTGGTTGGCGATATAGGCTTCTGAGAAGTGGCCGTCACCACCGATGCCTTCATCCACCGTCAGCAGCACATCGAGTTGGCCTGCCCGGTAGACCATGAGCGCCCTTGACGGGGGCAGCTGCTGCGCCTGCATGCTGAGCCCCACCGCTTGAAATGCCTGGCGGGCAATTTCTACTTCCAGGCCGGCCTGCCCGCCATCCATCACATAGGGGGGCTTGTTCAGGCCCATTCCGACGGTGAGCGGCTGAGCCCCAACCGCGCTGCAAATGGCAGCCAGGAGAGTGGCAATCAATAGCAGCGGGAGGACACGTGGCATTTGCAAAGTGTAGATCTTCTCTGTGGCACACTCGCGCCCTTGATTGAATTCCAGCACCGGTTTTGACCGGTTTTTTCGCAATGCAGAAAATCATCGCGCAAATCGCGCAAGAAATCCGTGTACGCCCTCAGCAGATCGAGGCCGCCGTGGCTTTGTTGGATGGTGGAGCCACCGTGCCCTTCATCGCCCGCTACCGCAAAGAGGTGACGGACGGGCTGGACGATATCCAGCTGCGCGAGCTCGAAGCCCGCCTGAGCTACCTGCGCGAACTGCGCGACCGCAAAGAAGCGGTGGTCAAAAGCATTGAAGAACAAGGCAAGCTCACACCCGCTTTGTTGGCTGCTATCGACGCGGCTGCGACCAAGCAGGAAGTGGAAGACATTTACCTGCCCTTTAAGCCGAAGCGCCGCACCAAGGGCATGATCGCCCGCGAAGCCGGCATTGAGCCGCTGGCGGACAAGCTGTATGCCAACCCGCTGCTGGTGCCCATGGACGAGGCACAGGCCTTTGTGCTCAAAGAAAAAACCGAGGCCGGCGACGACTTCACCACCGTGCTGGCGGTGCTGGACGGCGTGCGCGACATTTTGAGCGAGCGCTGGGCGGAAGACCCGGTGCTGGTGCAAGACCTGCGCGAGTGGCTGTGGCAGGAAGGCCTGTTCCGCTCCAAACTGATGGATGGCAAGGACGAGAACAACG
>DAINNP010000101.1:0-7999 GCA_036735785.1 Rhodoferax sp.
TGCTTGACCCGTACCCTACCCGCGGCCATACTGTGTCAGCACTTTAGTACAACCTTCGGAAAGGCCTGTCCCGCGTGAAGTCCCCGAGTCTTTCGCTGCGCCAAACGCTGATGCTGGGGGTGGCCACCGGCATCTTGCTGCCGGCCCTGTTCTTTGCCGGCTTTCAGGTCACCAGTAAATTGGAGTCCGAAGTAGCGTTGCGCGTGGAGGCGCCCCTCAAACAATATGCCGACGTGCTGTCGCGCGGCATGGCGGTGGCTGTGTGGAATCTGGACCGTGGTGTTGCCATTGAGCTGGTGGAAGCCGTGATGCGCAATCCGGATGTGGTGAGCGTCACTGTCACCGACGAGTTCGGCGAGGCCTTTGTCAAACGCGGCGACGCCTCGGCGGACCTCAATAACCAGCGGCTTGAGGAGCGTGAGATCGTGTACAACGGCGCGCGGGTCGGTAGCCTGAGCGTCATGATGTCGACCCGGCGGGTGCAGGCCGAGGCCTGGGATGAACTGATCGGCTTTTCCGGGGCCTTGTTGCTGCAGGTGGCACTGGCGTTTGCTTTCATCTGGCCTTTGTTCAGCAGCCGTATTGTCCAGCCCATGCTGCGACTGCGGGAAAGCGCGTTGCGCCTAGCCCGCGGGGATTTGTCTGAGTCGGTGGCGAGTCCTAAAAATGACGAGATGGGCCAGCTCTCCAACGCGCTCGACACCATGCGCATCGACCTGGGCGCCTTGCTCAGTGAACGTGAACAAAAAACGCTGGCCTTGCAGCGTGAACTGGAAGAGCGGGCCCGCACCGAGCAGGCGCTGCGCGACAGCCAGGCCAAATTTGCCGCGATTTTTGATGCCTCGCCAGTGGCCATGTCAGTGTCGACCATGGGCGACGAGGTACAGACCCTCGATGTCAACTCCGCGTGGGGCCGCGTGTTCGGCATGGACCGCGCCAGCGTGATCGGCACCAATGGCAAGCGGATGGGGATCTGGAAAGACCTGGAAGTGCGTAAACGCGCGCTGGAAACGCTGCGAGCTACCGGCGAACTGTCCAACTTTCAGGCGTGGATGAGACGCGGCTTGCATGGGGCCGAGATCTATTGCGACTTGTCCGGCCGGGTGGTGTGGCTGGAGGGGCAGCAGGTGTTGATCATGGCGTTTGACGACATCACCGAGCAGCACCGCTACGACGAAAACATCCTCCAGCTCAACGCCACCCTGGAGCACCGTGTCCAGGAGCGCACCCAAGAGCTGACCGATGCTTTGGGGCAACTGCGCGCCGCCCAGTCCGAGCTGGTGCGCGCCGAAAAAATGTCGGCCTTGGGCTCTCTGGTGGCCGGCATTGCCCACGAGCTGAACACCCCGATCGGCAACAGCCTCACCGTAGCCAGCACCCTGCAAGACCATGCTGACAACTTTGCGCAGAGCATGAGCAAAGGCTTGACCCGCAGCCGGCTGGACGAGTTCGTGGCCAACACCCAGCAAGGCGCCGGCATCTTGATGCGCGGCCTGCAACATGCGGCTGAGTTGGTGTCCAGCTTCAAGCAAGTGGCGGTCGACCAGACCAGCCTGAACCGGCGCAATTTTGAGTTGCAGCATACAGTGGCAGAAATTCTGCTGACCCTGGGGCCCACCATCCGCAAGTCGCCGCACAAGGTGACCACCGATATCCCGCACGATGTCGAGCTCAACAGCTACCCCGGCCCCTTGGGGCAGGTGCTCACCAATTTGATGAACAACGCCCTGATCCACGCGTTCGACGACAACGGCCCGCCCGGCACCATCCAGATCACCGCCCGCCTGGACGGCGACAACCGGCTGGAACTGCTGGTCTCCGACAACGGGCGCGGCATACCGGCAGCGCACTTGGCGCGGGTTTTTGACCCGTTTTTCACCACCCGTCTGGGCCAAGGCGGCAGTGGTCTGGGGCTCAATATCGTCTACAACCTCGTGACCAAAACACTGGGTGGCACCATCGATGTGAGCAACCTGCCCGACTCGGGGGCGTGCTTCCGCATCCGCATGCCGCTTGTGGCCCCGGTGATCGCGCCGGACAGTGCCGCTGGTTAAGATGGAGTGATGCACCCTCCCTCCCGTTTCTGGGCTGACTGGACCAGCCCGCAGTTCGACGCCGCCCGCACCGCCGGCACGCTGGATCGCCTGATTGCCGTGTTGCCGGTAGCTGCCACCGAGCAGCATGGTCCGCACCTGCCCTTGCAAGTGGACAGCGCGCTGGTCGATGGCGTGGTGGCGCATGCGCTGCCCCATATCGCCCCCAATGTTCCCGCCCTGTTTTTGCCCACCCAAGCCGTGGGGTACAGCCCTGAACACGCGGCGTTTGCCGGCACCCTGACCTTCAAGGCGGAAACCGTGATCCGCATCTGGACCGAGATCGGCGAATGCGTGGCCGCCACTGGGGTGAAGCGCATGGTGCTGTTCAACAGCCACGGTGGCCAGGTGGGGCTGATGGATGTGGTGGCGCGAGACTTGCGCGCCCGGCTCGGCATGCTGGTCTATAGCGTCAACTGGTTTGGCTTGCCCCTGACCGCGCCCGATGGCAGCGATGTGAATGCGCTCTTCAGCGCGCACGAGCACCGGTTTGGCATCCATGCCGGTGACGTCGAAACCTCGATGATGCTCGCCCTGCGCCCTGACCTGGTCGACATGGCGCAAGCGGAAAACTTTGCCTCGACTTCTGAAGGCCGTGCCAAGGCCTTCCCCATCCTCGGCAATGGCAAGAGCGCCAAACTAGGCTGGCAAATGCAGGACTACAACCCTGCAGGCGCTGTTGGCAACGCGGCGGCCGCCACAGCGGCCAAGGGCGAGGCGGTGTTGTCTGCTGCGGGCCGTGCCCTTGCGGGCTTGCTGGCCGAGATCCATGCACTGCCCGGCGACACCTTGAGGTCGCGGGCTTAGCTCAGTCGGTTGGGGTGCACAGGCGGGTGCCCGCCTCGCCACGGCGCCAGCACGGTGTGGCGCGGGTCGGGTCCGGGGTGGGAATGCCCTGCAGGTCAATATTGACAGCCCGGGTCTCAAAGGCCTGCACACCCTGTGCGCTCAGGCGCAACTTCAGCACCCACGCGCGGCGCTGGTCGTCGTTGTCGGTTTCCTTCATCACAAAGTTGCCCACGCTGTAGACGATGGGTTTGCCTTGGTGGTAGTCAATGTCCTGGGTGACATGCGGGTGCCCGCCAATCACCGCGTCCGCACCGGCATCCACCATGCGGCGGGCCAAGCTGCGTTGGCGGCTGTTGGCCACCAGCTCGTTTTCCCACCCCCAATGCATGACGGGAATCACCAAATCCGCGCGGTGCACCGCACGGGCGGCGCGAATGTCGGCGACCACCTGCTCGTCTTCGCTCCAGGCGATGCCCGGGGCGTCAAAGTCCGCTTCAAAACTGCGCGGCATGAACTCGTTGTAGCTCAGCAGCGCAATCCGCAAGCCCTTGCGCTCCAGGATCAGCGGCGCGTGGGCCTCTTTCAGGTTGCGGCCACCGCCAAAGTACTGCAGCCCGGCGGCCGGCAGCAGGGTGAGCATTTCGGCAAATGCCTCGCGGCCATAGTCGCCCGAGTGGTTGTTGGCCAGGGCCAGCGCATCGAAGTGGCGCTTGAGCACCGGCAAGGTCCGCGGGTGGGCCCGGAAGGTGAAGTTTTTGTCGCCCGCCGAGCCGGTGGTGGCCACCACGCACTCGAGGTTGCCAATGCGGATATCCGCCTTCGCAAAAAAGTCCCGAAAGCCGCCAAACGGGTCTTCGCCCCGCTCGATCATGGCGCCCGCCACATCGTCGAGCACGATGTCTCCGGCAAACACCAGCGTCACCCAGCCCGACTCGTCCTTGGCTGGTGGCACCTGCTGTGCCACGGCTGCGCTGTGGCCCAGCAGGGCGATAGTGCCCGCGAGCAGCAGGCCGAGCATGTTGTTGAGGGTGGGGCGCTTCATGGTTGCACCCCGTGCAGTACACACTCGTATTGCAGCTCCCGCTCCACGGGGCCTGCGTACACAAACTGTTTGCCGGTCAGCCGTTGGCCCCCCGGCGCCGCGGTGAACGGCGGGAAATAACTGGCCTGCTGCACCAGCACCGGCTGGGTAAGGGTGTCGAGGTAGGCATAGGTTTTGATGTATTCCGGCTGCGCGCCACGGCCCACCACCACCGCCTTGAAGAAAAAGCGCCCGCCCACATCGACCGATGCCACCGGGTACGGGTCGTCCACGGGCGTGGCCTCCAGGGTTTGGGTACTGCCAGCGTAGGTGAGCTCACAGCGGAGCCGGGGGCTGGCGTGCAGGGTGGTGGCGCACACGGCCGCTACTAGCAGGCCTGCCGCCAATCGGTTAAGAGCGTGCAAAGTGGGTAAGTAAGGTGCCTCAGTCATGCGTCCATTGTGCATGGCTGTCGCGGGCGGTTGCGCACAGCTTAAAGCGATTGCACCAAGGCCGGAGTCAGGGCCCGCAGGCTGCCGATCGAGATATCGGCAAGTGCGGTGGTTGGGGCATCCAGGGGGAACTCAGGACAGGGCGCCGCGACTGCGCGCATGCCGGCCGCACGCAAGGCGCGCAAGCCATTGGGCGCGTCTTCAATGCCAAGTGCTTCGCCGGGCGCCACGCCCAAGGCTGCCACCGCGCGCAGATAGATCTCGGGGTGGGGCTTGCCGTGTTGCACGTCGTCGCCCGTCCAGATGCTTTGGAAATAGCGCCCGAACCCGGTGAGCTGCATGGCGCATTCCACCAGGTTGCGGGGCGAGCCAGAGGCCAGGGCCAGCGGGTAGTGCTGCGACAAAGCCTCCAGCGCCTCAGCCGCACCAGGGCGGGTGGGCAACGCGACTTCGAAGGCGGCTTGTACCCGCTGTTTGATTTGGTCTGCCACGTCGTGGGCACTGAGGTGTAGCAGCCCTAGGCGCAGGCGCATCTGCTCCGACCAGACCGGGGTGCTGCAGCCCAGCATGGCCATTTGGTCTTCGTGGCTCCATGCGCGGCCCAGTTCGGCGGCATAGTCGGCGCGCACCCGTTGCCAGATCACCTCAGAGTCAATCAGCACGCCATCCATGTCAAACACGATGGCACGGATGGGGCGGTGAAGCAGCATGTGGTGGTCCTTATGCGCGGCCGTGGGACACGCGGGACTGGCGGGCCAGCGAATCCACAATCACTGCAACTGCCAGCACAGCACCGGTGATCATGTAGCGCAGCGAAGACGACAAATCCAGCAGCGTGAGTCCACTGGAGATGGACTGGATCACGATGATCCCCAGCAACGCGGAGTACGCACTGCCCCGCCCGCCGAACAGGCTGGTACCGCCAATGACGGCTGCTGCAATCGCGTTCAGGTTCACGTCGCCGGTGCCGGCTTGCTGGCTGGCAGATGCCAGGCGGGCGGAGGCCAACACGCCTCCAAAGGCTGCCAACACAGCGCACAACACAAAGGCGCTGGAGTAGACAGCCCGCACGTTGATACCGGCGCGGCGCGCCGCTTCGCGGTTACCCCCTACTGCGTGAATCATGCGGCCCCATTGGGTGCGGGTCAGCAGATAGTTCAGGCCCACCACCAGGCTGATGAAAATGCCGAACAACCAAGGGATGCCACGGTCCTGATAGAAGTACAGCGCTATTACTTCCAACACCACCGTCGGGGTCAGGGTGCGAAACAGCAGGTGCCCCATAGATTCGCCCGACAAGCCGGCGGCGCGGCGGCGGTCCGCAGTGCGCTTGCCGCTGACGAACATCACCAAGCCTGCCAAGGCAACCAAGCCGTAGGCCAACCATGCAGGCATGAACAGGCTTTGGCCTAGGTCGACCAGCGGCGAGCCGTAGGGCAGGTTGATCGAGCCGGTGCTGCCCAGGATGTAGAGCTGCGCGCCCAGAATGGCCAACAGGCCCGCTAGAGTGGACACAAAGCTCGGCATGCCGAAGCGGTTGAACAGCTGGGCATACAGCAGGCCGATGACGGCGCCGGTTGCTACAGCCGCAGCGATGGCAAGGCCCACCGGCCAGCCCTGGTTGACCCAGAGCACGCCGACGATGGCCGATGCGAAGCCGCTCACCGATCCGACCGATAGGTCGATCTCGCCCACCATCAGGATGCACACAATGCCCAGTGAAATGACGCCGATGGTCGAGGCATCAAACAGCATGTTGATCAGGTTGGTGCTGGAGAGAAAGATGGGGTTGATGCTCTGGAAGATCGTCCAGATGATGGCCAGCCCGACGATGACGGGCAGCGAGCCCAGATCACCCGAGCGGACCCGGTCGATAAAGGTGCGGATGGCGCCGGCAATGCCGGTTTGCACCTGGTAGCGTTCGTCGCTGCGGTCCAGCAAAGGGGCGGCCGCGGCGGAGGTAGTGTTAGCGCTTGTCATAAAGGGTTCTCACGCGGTCGGGGTGGAGGCGGTTTGGCGGCGGTTGGAGCGTCGGGACACGGAGTTGTCTGATGCGCCGGTGATGGCGCTCACCAGTTCCTGGTTGGAGGCGTCGGGCAGAAATACGCCGTTGTTTTTGCCCAGGCGGAGCACCACAATGCGGTCGGCTACGGCGCGCACGTCTTCCATGTTGTGGCTGATCATGACCACACCCAAACCTTTGGCGCGTACCCGTTCAATCAGGTCCAGCACTTCGGCAGTTTGGGCCACACCCAGTGCGGCGGTGGGTTCGTCGAGCAGGATGAGCTTGGGCGCCGACAGCAGGGAGCGGGCAATGGCCACCGTCTGGCGCTGTCCGCCCGACAGCGACGCCACCGGAATGCGCACACTCGGGATGCGGGCAGACAACTCGTTGAGCAGCTGCCAGGACTTCACTTCCATGTCCACCTCGTTGAGCGCCAAAGGGCTCATCTCGCGGCCCAGGAAGATGTTGGCCACCACGTCCAGGTTCTCGCAGAGCGCGAGGTCTTGGAACACGGTGGCAATACCCAGCTCCAGCGAGGCGCCGGGGTCGTCCAGCACGACCTCTTGGCCGCAGAAAGACATGGTGCCCGACGTCGGTTGGTGCACACCGGACAAAATTTTGACCAATGTGGATTTGCCGGCCCCGTTATCGCCAACCAAGGCAACCACCTCTCCTGCATGAACGTCCAGATCGATGTCGGTCAGGGCGGCCACTGCGCCAAAGCGCTTGGACACGCCCCGCAGACTCAAAACCGGCTCACGCGTGGACTGTGCGGGAGCGGCTGTTTGCTTTGGTTGGTTCGTCATGGTGTGGGCTTACTTGGTGATACCCAGCTTCTTGCAGCCTTCGGCGTAGCGGTCTACGCAGAGTTCAGCAGCGGTCTGGATCGGCTTGCCGCTAACCATCTTGTCGATGATTTCAGCCTTCAGGTTGGCAGCAGTCACCACGGCGGGGGTAAACAATTGCGAGGGGGTGTCGTACAGCATCATCTCCGCCTTGGGCGTTTCGCCGGCCAACAGCTTCACGGTGATTTGTGCTGCAGCCGCTGCCACGATTTCGCTGGGCTTGGAGATGGTGTTGAACTGGTCACCCGCAATGATGAGTTGCAACGCAGCAATGGTGGCGTCGTTCCCCGACACCGGGGGCACAGGGTTCACGCCCGCGGCCTTGAAGGCAGCAATCGCGCCACCACCGGTGCCGTCGTTGGCAGCGACCACGCCCACAATTTTCTTGCCGAAGCGCGAAATCTGGCCGCTGGCCCATTGTTGTGCCTTAGCGGGCACCCAGTCAGGCGTGTCGTACTCAGCCAAGATTTTGTAACCGCTGCTGTCCAGGCTGGAGTGAATGCCTTTTTTGATCAGTCCTGCAGCCGCATCGGTGGGGGAGCCGTTGATTTGCAGCAAGCCCACGTCCTTGGGTGACACGCCCTTGGCTTTCAGGTGAGCTACCAGCGAGTCAGCAATGGCTTTGCCGATACCTTCGTTGTTGAAAGAGACATAAAAGTCTGCCTTGGCAGCGGGGATGGGGCGGTCATATGCAATCACCTTGATGCCCTTGGCCTGTGCGGCTTTCACCAGCGAGGCTGCTGCGGTGGAGTCCACCGGGTCCAGCACGATGGCCTTGGCGCCTTGGGCAATGG